>JAKLEK010000099.1 GCA_022703115.1 Elusimicrobiota bacterium | reverse complement strand
GGTGTCCAGCTGACGGCGCACGGTGAATTCTCCGCCTTTGAACCCGTGCAAAGCGGCCAGGCGGCCGGCGGCCGGGCCGGGGGAGAACACGCCGCATACTTCGGCCTGCCCGGCTCCGGAACGGACCATTTCGGAACTGGCACGCTCCCCGAGAAGGAAACCTATGGCCTCCACTATTATGGACTTCCCGGCGCCCGTCTCTCCGGTGAAAACGTTGAGTCCCGGGCCGAACTCCAGGTTCAGCCTGTTAATTATGGCGAAGTCGCGTATTTCCAGCCTTTTCAGCATAAGCGGCGGATCACCACGGTCTAGCGCTTCCCCCACCGGAGCTTCTTGCGGAGGACGTCGAAATAGGAGAACCCCGGCGGGATAAGCAGCTCGAACCTTTCGGGATATCTGCGTATGCCGATCCTGTCGGAGGGCTCCAGGAGGAAATTTTCCTGTCCGTCCAGGGAGAGGGATATCCCGCAGGCCCTGTCCGACCGTTCCTCGGTCTCTATGGTGATCCCTTCCCTGGAGGAAAGCACTATGGGACGGTGGGTCAGCGTGTGGGGGCAGACCGGAGAAAGCAGAAAGACTTCCAGTTCCGGCAGCACGATCGGCCCCAGCGCCGCCAGATTGTAGGCGGTCGACCCGCTGGGGGTCGAGACGATCAGCCCGTCGCCGAAATACTCGCTCAGGAACTGTCTGCCGAAGTAGGCGCGGAGAGTGAAAGCACGGGCCTCGGCGCTGCGTATAACGCAGTCGTTCAGGGCCGGATAGGGGCCGAAGACCTTTTTCCCACCGCGTCTGACCTCTACTGAAAGCAGCTGCCTAGATACCCTGGCGAACCCGCCGGCGAGGAATTCGTCCAGATACTTCTTGAAGTCCGACTGTTCCAGGACGCTCAGAAAGCCAAGCCCGCCGGCGTTGATGCCCAGCACCGGCATTCCGCGCCTGATCACATGACGGGCCGCGTAAAGCACGGTCCCGTCGCCTCCGATGGTGATGGCCGCATCCGCGGTCTCGAAGCGGCATTCAGGCTCGTTCACGCAAACCCTGGACACCCCGACGCCGCGGTCTTTCATGGAGCGTTCCACCCCCCTGGTGAAAGACACGGCCTCCTTCCTTTTGGAGTTGTAGAACAGGACCACGCTCTTTACGCGTTTCATACATAAATATAATACAAAAAAAGACGGGAGCTGAGTCCCGTCCGCTTGTTCCGCGTTCAAGGCTCCAACTCGGCCGTCCTTCCCGCGCGGACTTCCAGGGTCCGCTCCTTTCCCGGCGGACGGACGGAGGATATCCTGGCGCCGCCGTCCAGCACCGACACCCGGAAGCCGTCCGCCGAGATCTCCCAGTCCAGGCGCTCCCCCAGCCCGGTATAGCCGGCCGGGCCGGACCTGCCCGCTCTACGCACCGCGCGGACCTCCAGGCCTGGAAAGGCTATCCTGTCCCCCGGCCAGACGCGTTCCACCCGTATTCCGGACGCGGACAGCCCGTCCAGCGCGGTCCCAAGCTCAGCTGAGCGGACCCCGTAAGGAATGAAGACCCGGCCTATCTCCATCGTGCCCGCCAGGGCCGCAAGGCCGCTCCAGTCCCGGCGGGACAGCGAAGAGACGAAAACCCCCTCCGCCTTCCTGTGTCCGTAGTACAGCGCGGCGCCGGCCAGCTTGTCGCCGCTTATGCCCGGATTGAAAATGAACAGGCCGGACTCGCCGCGCCTGAGGATGGCCGAGTTGGTATCCCGGTCGGAGAAAGCCGAGACCAGGGTCTTTTCTGGCGTCATGAGGGCCGCCGCCAGCGCCAGCACCGGCAGGACCGCGAGCGCGTAGAGCCTGGGCCGCCTGAACCCCAGCAGCGGAGCGTGCAGCACGACCAGCGCGAGCGCCAGGCAGCCGGCCAGTTCCGGGACGGACGGCGGAACGGCCGCCACGGAAGAATACCGGAAGGAAGCGAAGAACTTCAGCAGAAAGAGGAAAAGCCGGAGCGCCGCGTCGGTAAGCAGTTTCACGCCGGAGAACAGCGACGGCTGCCAGGATGTCGTCAGCGCGGCGAAGCCCAGCCCCATGATGGCGCCCGAGAGCGGCACCAGCACGACGTTGGACAGAACGGAGATCAGCGATATCCTGTGAAAATACGCGGCCATGAGGGGGTACAGGCCGGCCTGCGCGAAGACGCTTACCATAAGCACGCGCGCCAGGTACCGGCCGCCCCCCTTAAATGGGACCAGGCCGTCCCACAGCGCCATTCCCACCGTTATGCCGTACGAAGCGGTGAACGACATCTGGAAACCCGCGTCGAAAAGCGCGGTCCGGTCGAAGACCAGGATCACGAAGCAGGCTATCACCAGCCCCTGAAAGACCCCCGGATCCCGGTCGAGCAGATAGGCCGCCAGCGCGGCGGTGAACATCAGATACCCGCGGACCAGCGGAGCGTCCAGCCCGGCCGCCAGAACGTAGAGACCGGAGATCGCGGCCGCCGCCAGGCCGGAACACCTCTTACCCACCCCCAGACGGGAACATACGAAATAGACCAGGAAAGTCACGAAGCCCACGTTGGAACCGGAGGCTACCAGCAAATGCATGGCGCCGGAGTCCTGGAACTCCTTTCTGAGCTCTTCGGATATTTTTTTCTTCTCTCCCAGGACCATTCCGGAAAGCACCGAGGCCCGGTCCGGCGAGAAGTTCTTTTCGAATACCTCCAGGGTCCTGTCCCTCAGCCTTGAGGCCGGGCCCAGCGGAAAGCGGGCTTTCTCAAGTATACGCAGCCCACCGCACCTGGCTTCGGCGTATATGCCGCGGCCAGCCAGGTATTCTCTCCAGTCAAGTCCGCCGGGCACGGCGTAGTTGAACGGCTCGGACAGGGAACAGTCCATCTCCACCCTGTCGCCGTAAGAGGCCCCTCCCGCCTCCCGGACATAGGCCATGACCGCCGTTCCATTATAGGCCGTATCGGGCGAGAGCCGGTCCAGGACGAAGCGCCGGAGCCCGCCGCTCACCGACGGATACTCGGCGACCCGCCCCTCCAGACTTACCGTACCGGCGGGCAGTTCCGGCGCGGCCCGCGTTTCAGCCGTCCTGCGTTCAGAGGCGAGGATCAGGGCGCACCAAAGGAGAAGAAGGAGGAAAAGCGGCCTTTTGTAATGGGAGAAGCGCATGTGATGCCCGTCGCAAAGGCGCGAAGGAGCTCAAGCGCGGAGAGAAAGCCTTTAGATCCTGGTCCGGCCCTTAAGGGCGTGGCCGAGCGTGACCTCGTCCATGTAGTTGATGTCCCCGCCGAGAGGGACCCCGCACGCTATGCGGGTGATGCCCGGGACATGGTCCCTGAAAAGCCTGCCGAGATAGATAGCGGTGGCCTCGCCTTCCGTGTCCGGATTTGTGGCTATGATGAGCTCTTTTATCGCGCCGTCCGCAGAACGGACCCGTTCCACGAGCTCTTTCAGCCTGAGGCCCTCGGAATTTACCCCTTCCATCGGGGAGATGGCGCCGTGGAGGACATGGTAAGTCCCGTTGAAAGTATCGGCTTTCTCTATCGCGGCGACGTCCTGGGGCTGCGAGACCACGCAGATGGAGGAACGGTCCCTGGACGGGTCGGCGCAGACGGAACAGAGGCCGTCCTCGGAGTAGTTGAAGCATTCTGGGCAGCAAACCACCGACCTTTTAACCGCCCTCATGGCTTCCACCAGTTCCTCTACCTGGGAGTCCGGCGCCTTTACCAGGTAAAGCGCGAACCGCTCGGCCTGTTTCGGCCCGACTCCCGGGAAACGCCTGAAAAGCGATATGACCTTGTCCAGAGCTTTCACTTTGCGCCTTTATTTTCCCGGACAGCGACCCTCTGTATGCGCGTTATGCGTCCGTGGAAGACCTTCTTGAGATGTTTCAATTCCGGTTCGTCGCCGGCCTCCTGCCGCGCGTCTACGGCCGGCTCTACGGCGGCTATCTCCTCCGGGTCCGGCGACGGAGGCTGGTCCGCGGCCGGGCCCGGGCCGTCGTCGGAGACTGAAGAGGGCGATGGGACCGGGCTTCCGCCCGGCGTCCGGGCGGCTTCGGAACATGATACCGTAAGAGCTATCCTGCGGCCGGCCTCCGCTTCCAGAAGACGTTCAAGGTCTTTCCGGGCGCGTTCCAGCATATCGGTCTCGAACCTGTTGGCCGGGCACAGGTTCCATGCCGAGGGTCCGTCGAACACCGCCCGCGTCGAAAGGAGGATATTGTAGAGCACCGGCTTGCCCTGCGAAACCGCGCCGAGCAGTTTTTTCCAGAGGAGGGCCGGAGAGGGGCCGCTTTCCCGCGCGCCTGCGCCGGCCGGAGATCCCGCCGGCGGCGCGGTCAGAACTGAAGTTTCATTTTTTTTTTGCCGGACCGGGTCCGGAGCCGGGATGGGAGCCGTGCCGGAAGCCAGCCTGGCCTCCAGCGTCTCCAGCCTCCTGACCAGCGCGTCCAGGTCCTGCGGGACCTCGACCAGGGTGAACAGGGCGATCTCGGCCGCGAGAGCGGGAGAATCGGAGAATTTGACCTCTTCTATGACCACGTTCAGCTTCCTGGCCAGCCTCGCCAGCGAGGCCGGAGGGCAGACGCTTCCTACGGCCTGAGAGAGCGCGGTCGGGGTCCTGGTAAAGCCCTGCAGGTTCAGGAATGTCTCAGAAAGCAGGTTGCGGAGATCGCGGAGCAGAGTGACCGGGTCGTACCCCTCGCCGGATATCCTGGAAAAACCGGAGTATAGAGCCTGGGCGTCCCTGCGCGCCAGAGCCAGGGCCACCTCATTTATCAGGTCGGGGCTGGCGTGACCCAGGAGGTCGTTCAGCACTTCCAGCTCTACGGCCCCCTTCCCGAAAGAGGCCGCCCTGTCCAGCAGGGTCAGCGCGTCGCGCATGGCGCCGCCGGCGGACCTGGCTATGAGGGCCAGGGCCTCCTTTGAAGCTTTAAGTCCCTCGCTGGCGGAAACCGACTCGAGCCTTTCAGTTATCAGCTCCTCCGGGATCGGACGGAAACGGAAGCACTGGGAACGGGACATTATGGTCACCGGCACCTTGGTGTGTTCGGTGGTGGCCATTATAAAGACCACGTGAGCCGGCGGCTCCTCTATCGTTTTAAGCAGAGCGTTGAACGAGGCCTTGGAAAGCATGTGGACCTCGTCCAGTATGTAGATCTTGTATTTGTCCCTGGACGGAGCCAGGCCGACGTTCTCGATGATGACGCTGCGCACGTTCTCCACGTCGGTATGGCTGGCGGCGTCTATCTCTATCACGTCAAGGGATTTACCCGCAGCCACTTCCAGGCAGGAGGCGCATTTATCGCACGGTTTCCCGTCTTTCGCGTCGCGGCAGTTAAGCGTCTTGGCCAGGATGCGGGCTATGGTGGTCTTGCCGCAGCCGCGCGGCCCGTAGAAGACGTAAGCGTGGGCCAGGCGGCCCATCTTAACGGAATTCGCCAGGGTCGTCTTTATCGTCTCCTGACCCATCACCTCGGAAAGGTTCTTGGGCCTGTACTTGACTGCCAGATTTTCGTAGGACATAATGCGGACCCCGGTATGGACGCTCTTTCTACGCGGATATTATACGATTTTTGCGCACCCCGGGACATGGGACCGGGAACTGTGTCCTGGAACCCACGACAGGATAGCGTAGTCCACCCGGACTCCGGACGCTTCCGCTTTTCCGGTTCCCCTGCCTCCCGCTCCAAGTATGGAACATCCTTAACTAGAGCAGGACCGAATATAGTTATACTCCCTCGGAGCGGACGACGGGGGCAGCCTTCTGCCGGCCATTTAGGGGTTTAGGGCCGGTAGTCGGAGCGTATCCCTCCGGGACGGCGCGTGAATGTC
>JAKLEK010000098.1 GCA_022703115.1 Elusimicrobiota bacterium | reverse complement strand
GCCGGAGAGACGGACGGGAGCGAGGCCAGGGTTATATTCTGCACTATGTCCATGCCGAGGACCAGCCCGTTGCCTTTCCGGTCGTTGGTCAGATAGGCCATGCCCTGGGCTATGGAACGCTTCGGGGAACTTACCCGGAAAGGCGCTCCGTCCAGCAGGACCCTGCCGGACACGGAGCCGCCATAGACGCCGAAAAGACCGCTGAACAGGTCGCTGTTCCCGGAGCCCTGAAGCCCCGCGAAGCCCAGGATCTCGCCCGGCTTCACCGAAAAACCGATATCCTTCGCCAGCCAGCGCTGGACGCCGTCGGACTTGCCTTCGCGCGGCTTCGGGACCGAGAACCCTTCCACCTTGAAGCGTTCGGCCCCGGCGGCCGAAGTCCCCGCCTCCGCGCGCTCCGGGAACTGGGCCTTCAGCTCCCTGCCTATCATCCACTTCACCAGTTCGTCCTCTCCGAGCTCGGCGGCCGGGGCGGTACCCACATAGCGCCCGTCGCGCAGAACAGTTATCCTGTCGGCTATCCTGTATATCTCGTCCATGCGGTGGGTGATGTAGATGATCCCGCAGCCGCTCTTTTTAAGTTCCGAAATTATGCTGAAAAGTTTCTCCACCTCCGGCCCGCTGAGCGCGCTGGTGGGTTCGTCCATTATGATTATCCTGGCCTTTATCGCCAGCGCCTTCGCGATCTCCAGCCGGTTCTTGACCGACAACGGGAATTCCTCCACCGGTTTGGAAAGATCTATGTCCAGGTCCAGACGGGAACAGAATTCCCGCGCCTTGGCGTGCTGGGACTTTTTATCCAGCCAAATCCCGCGCGAGGCGATCTCGCGGCCCAGGAACAGATTATCAACCGCGGACATGGGGTCCACGAGCGACATTTCCTGGTGTATGACGGAAATACCGAGCTCCGCGGCGTGGTGCGGAGAGGTTATGGCCGCGGGGCGTCCGCCCAGCAGCATCTCCCCCTCGTACTCCGTGTAGACCCCGGCTATGATCTTGATGAGGGTGCTTTTCCCGGCGCCGTTCTCGCCGGCCAGGATATGGACCTCCCCCGGAGCGAGGTCGAAAGAAACCCCGTCCAGGACGGTGATCCCGGAGAACGATTTTCTGATCCCTCTCAGGCTCAGAAGGCTCTCCGCCCCCGCCGGGTGGCCCGTCTCCGGTCCGCCCTCGGCCGCGGAAGAGGCGCTCACCAGCCCGTCACCGGCGCCAGCCATACCCCTCCCTGTCCCCAGCCCGCGTGAGTGATGAACATGGGCCCGCGGCCCGGTTCATCCCCGCCCTCTACCCATTCAGGAGCGTGCGACTTGAACCTGGCGACCGGAACGTCGCCGAAATTGAAAGGCGAACGCGAACGGTACAGGAACGAGGAATCGTACTCCACAGGATAGGACGTGACCGAAAGGTAATACCAGCCGCCGCGCTCGAACACGAACGGCGACTCGGTGTAGCCGGAGTTGGGCAGAGGCTTCGCTCCGGGCAGCGTCATGGCCATGGCCGGTTCGGACCAGTTCTCCAGGTCCGCGGAGGTGCGGTAGGCCACGCCGTTTATCTGGGTTTTAAGACCGTCGCAGCGGGTATAGTACATTACCCACAGGTCCCCGGCCCTTAACAGCATGGGATCGCGCGCGGTGCAGATATCGGTGAAAAGCGGCTTCTGGGGGCTTCTGCGCCAGTTCTCCAGGTCGGAGGAACGCGCGAGCTTGATCTGGGAGTCGTCCTCCGGCCCTCCGGCGTGGAAGACCATGACGTATTCGTCGCCGTTCCTGACCGCGTGCGGCGCCCACAGGTGGGTCTCGCCGAGGGCCCTGTCCACGCTCAGCGCCACTCCGGCCGTCCCCTTTCCTATGACGAAATCCTCCCCGCTCCAGTCGGACGGCTCGGACGATCGAGCGCGGGCGTGGACGAAATCCACCTCGTTCAGCGGGTCGGCCAGTTCATGATGGAATATACCCATGAGATGCCAGCGCCCGTCCGGACCGCGCACGATGGTGTGGTCGTTTATGTAGAAAGGGCCGCCGGGGATCCCCGCGTCGCAGATGCGGATATTGGAGCCCTGCTTAAGGGCCATCGGGGCGTCCTCCGAACCGTCCGTATCGAAGAAAAGCGCCTCGTAGCGGCTCGCGTTCCAGGCCGTACCGGACGGTTGCGCGGCCAGCCGCAGCGTCCCATCCGCGCAGTCGCTGGACCTGAGCTCGGTCCAGAGCGCGTCGGAAGCCGGACCGCGCCCGGAAGCGGCCTCGAAAACACCGCCCACGGCGCGGCCGTTCAGACGCAGCGCGGCCTCCTGCGGGCCGGCCGAAGCGTCATAGCCCCGGACCAGAAGCACGCCCCGGCCCCCGGCTGAAGCGGAACCGGCGCGGGACGCGAAAGAGGCCGGACAGTTCAGAACGGTCTCGTTCTTCGGCTCGGCCGAAGAACGGGAAACCAGGCGGAAAGAATCGAAAACATAAGCCAGGACCAGCGTCCTGTACCGGGTCTGGGCGTCCTTGCCTTTCCCCGCCGGCTCCAGCCCGAAACGCAGGGAGGACCGTCCCGCCACGGGGTCCAGCAGAAAATGCCGGAAGGACGGGACGTCCCGGCCGGCGCCGGCGGCGGCCGGCCGGCCGTAGAACGGGGAGAGGTCCGCGCCCTCCGGGACCGCCGCGTCGCCGTTCTCAGCCGGTAGCGGCTGGTATATACCGTCGTATTCGGCCAGAACGGAACGTTCAGTCCGCCCCCCGCCGGAGGACTCCTCCACAAGCGATACCAGCTGCGAAGCCGAGGAAGTTTCAAGGAAGTTCACGCCCTTCCCCGCCGCCGCGCCCTGATCGCGGTACTGCGTGAGCAGGCGCACGCCCGGACGCGCCGCGGCCGACGCCAGTCCGTAAGAAACGTCCACCGGGGCGCCTTCCTCAGCCTCCAGGTAAAGTTCTTCGCCTTCCTGAAGCGGTACCGGCAGACGGGTCATCATGAGGCCTTTGGCCGCGTCCACGTGGTTCACCGCCGAACGGAAAGAGACCTGTCCTTTCAGCGGGGCCTCGGACGAATCGCCAAGCCCGAAGAAGAACAGGGCCGGCACGGCGTCCTGTCCGCCCACCCGAACGCGCAGTCTGGCCGCGCTCTCCGGCCTTACGCGCAGCGAGAGCGCCGCGATGGTAAGCGGGCCTTTCGCGAGGGAGGCCGGTTTACCGGGCTGGACGGTGACCCTGCCGTTGGCCGCGGGCGAGCGTTCCACCCACTGCTCGGCCAGGAACTCCGCCACATCTCCGTACCCGGGCCCGTATGAAGAGCCGGGGCCCTGCCGATACGTTATCCCGAAACGGTGCGGACGTCCCTTGAAGAGGACCCGGGCCTCCCGGCTGTACGAGAATGGGACAAAGCTGTCGAAAGAGCGGGCCCCGGAACCGTAAGCAGCCACCAGCGGGAACTTCCACTTACCACGCCCCTCGAAAAGATCGGCCGGTCTGCCCTTGTAGACCGTATGTCCGTCGGTCTCTATCCAGAGCTCTTTATAGTCGGCCAGGGCTCCGGCGTCCTCCGCGGACAGCCGGATCCTGGTTATGCGGCCCTCTCCCTTGGCGTGGAAAAGAGTCCTGTAACCGTTCTGGTCGGCAGGCCCGCCGGCGTCCGTGCCGCGGCCGGACACCGACCGGGTTATCCAGCCGGGGTGGAAGGTCATCAGGGCGTCCAGCACTCCGGACACCCGGACACCGGAGGCATTCGGCTGCGAATGAGAAAGGGACAGGAACTCCGGCGGGAACTTCACGTCCTTTATCAGCGGTTCTTCGGCCCTTGAAAGAGGCAGGGACAGCAGCGCGTAAACGGAAAGAGGTGCTAGCGCGGATAGAACGGTCTTTTTTATCACGTGGCCTCCAGGCGGAATTCAGCCGACAGGACCCCGAACATGCCGCAAGGTAAGGGACGGGGTCTCCGGCGAGATGAACGCCATCCCCCGGAATTTAAGGGCCCCCAATGCGCGCCAAGCGAGATCCGTAGAACTAGATAAAAGGGATATCACTCCCTAATTTCACGCGCGATTTCAAAAGTATAATACTAAAAAGGTCATATCGTTGCAAGGAAACGGACAAAAGGAATATAATAGCCTGGCAGGTCGGCCGGACGGACGGCATTTTTCGGATTTTCGCCCCTCTGGAGGCCGGCCTGGAGTCGCGGATGGGAGGACTTATCATGCGCTTTAGCGGGTTCTTCCTGCCGGTCCTCCTCTCCGCGGCGGCGCTTGGCGCGTCCGGCTGCGCCGGCGCCTCAAGATTGTACCTGAACCCCTCTCCGGCCGTTTACGCGGACCCCTCGAGCGAAGGCATTCCGCACAGGACGGTGACCTTCCGCTCCGGGGACGGCACCGCCCTGTCCGGCCTTTTTTTCCCTTCCTTATCGGCGCCTCTCGGCACCGTGGTCCATATGCACGGCAACTCGGAGAACCTGACCAAACACTTCCGGAACTCGGCCTGGCTGGCGAAAGAAGGGTTCAACGTTTTCCTGTTCGATTACCGCGGCTACGGCGCCTCCGCCGGCCGGGCCGACCTGGACGGAGCCGTTCGCGACGCCGAAGCGGCTCTCAGGGAAGTCTCGCGTATGCCGGAAGTGGACGCCGGGCGCGTGATCGTTTTCGGACAGAGCCTCGGAGGGGCGATAGCGGTCGCGGCCATATCCGAAAGCGGCCTGCCACTTCCCGCGGCGCTGGTGGTCGAGGGAACTTTCTCTTCGTACAAACGCGTCGGATCGGCGACGATTCGGCGCAACTGGCTGACCTGGCCGGTATCCTGGCTCCCCTGGATACTGATAAAGGAAAAACATCCGCCCTTGAAAGGGATAGCCGGGATAACCTGCCCCAAGCTGTTCGTCCATTCCGAGAACGACCCCACTGTCCCCTACTCCGAGGGAAGGCGCCTTTATGAGGCGGCTCCGGAACCGAAGGAGTTCTGGGACGTTCCCAGCGGACACATCGACGCCTTCCACGGACAGAGGGACGTCTACGGCCCGCGGCTGGTATCGTTCCTCAGGGAAACGCTTGGCGCGCCCGGCGCGGCGGCCCGATGAACAAGATCTTGTCCGCGCTCTTAGCCGCCGCGATCCCGGCTTTTCCCGGCGCTATCAGCGCCTCCCCTCCCGCGCCGGCGCTCTCGCTGCGCTCTCCCAGCGGCGCCCTGGAAGTATCGCTCGATCTTGAGCGAAGGGACGGGAAGGAAGGGATACCTGTCTATCGCGTATCGTATAAAGGCCGGGAACTGGTGGCCGCTTCCCGCCTGGGGCTGGACCTGGCCGGCTCCGGGCCGCTGAAATCCGGTCTTTCCGCCGCGGTCCTTTACACAAAGGAAAGCGATTCCGTCTCCCCGGTCCTTTTCGGCAAGCGCGGAGAAGCGAGGGACCATTACCGGGAGGCCGCGGTATCGCTCAGCGAGAAGGGACCTGGAGGCCGGGTCCTGAACATCATTTTCCGGGCCTACGACGACGGCATAGCTTTCCGCTACCTGATACCGGAACAGGAACACATCTCAAGTTTAGGCATAAAGGAAGAGCTGACCGAATTCGCTCTGACCGGAAATCCTGAAACGTATTACCTGCCGCAGGATTTCGGAAGCCATTACGAGGCTTACTACCGCAAGGACCGGCTGAAAAAGGCCCCGGCCGGGGTCCAGATCGGGCTGCCCATGCTGCTGAAGCACAGGAAAGGCCCTTACGTGGCCGTAAGCGAAGCGGCGCTTACGGATTACGCGGGGCTGTACCTGGCGGGCGCGGGCCGCGGCGTTTTCCGCAGCCGGCTCGCACCGTCCACGCTGGACACTGAGTCGAAGGTACGCGGAGAACCTCCGTTTTTTTCTCCCTG
>JAKLEK010000097.1 GCA_022703115.1 Elusimicrobiota bacterium | reverse complement strand
CGACAGGACGTACCTGCCGATCGAGGCGGTGCGCAGGGACCTGAGCGAGTTCGGGGTGGCCATCTCCACCGCGTTCGATCCGGCCAAGACCCGCGTTGGTTACATAACCCAGGCCGGGACCTACACGATCACCGGCCTTCAGGACGGGGTATACGTGGTCAGGACCCTGCCGCTGAGGCTCTGTACCACCTGCGAGATGCTGGTGGCTCCGCAGGAGAAGGTCGTTACTATAAGGGGCGCGGACTACGCTAACAACAGGCGCGTCCTCGTGGACGGCGTATATGTCGGCACCGGCTCGGTGAACTTCACCCTTATCGACGGCTGGAACGTCGGCGGGACCATAGCCATCGAGAACAGCGTGCAGGACGCGCGCACGCTGAGGCTGACGCTGCGCAACCGGCGCAACGAGGTGGTACGCTCCACCTCCGTCGCGCTCGGCAACGCGGCCACCAACTCGCTGGCCAATTCCGCCGCGTATTCGTTCACTCGCCTGCCCGGCGGGGAATTCTATACGCTGGAGGTCAGGGACACCAGGGACTCCAACGGCCTCACCAAGTACGTGGCTGCGCCGCTCAGGTTCCCGGACATCGGCACTTCGCCCAACGGCATGCAGTCCGACCTGAACGGTCAGAACGTGACGCTGAAGCAGGGCGCGATGGTGACGCTCAAGCTGCGCGACCTTAATTCCGCCACGCTGCTCACGCAGTCCAACTACTCCCTGCTGGCCCCCAACTTCGCCTGCTTCGCGACGGCGAACCCGTGGGTGCAGGGCGGCTACTACGTGGCCGCTTCCAGCATTTCCGGGAGGCCCATCGAGGCGGATGGGACAGTGCGCATAGGCCCGGTGATGCCCGGCGTGTATTACGACGTTAGATGCGAACAGTCGAACTGGGACGTGGGCTACATGCGCACCGGCGCGCAGAACTATTCCCCGGCCGTGGTCGCCGGCGTGAGGCCTTCCGCAGGGGAGACCAGGGACCTGGGCGTGCTCGACCTGAAGCAGGGCCAGGCCCTGACCGGCGACGTGCGCGACCGGTCCGGTCAGCCGCTGGGCAACATAAAGGTCGTGGCCAAGCCGTCGTATATAGAGAACCCGATACTGGTGCAGGCCATGACCAACAGGGAAGGGCGCTACAGTCTGTGGGTATCCACTCACGTCTCACGGTACTTCGACATCACGGCCGCGCCGTGGGAGCAGAGCCAGAGCGCCGACATGAGCACCGTGGTATATCGGGAAAGCGTCTACAAGGCCGTGGACCTGACCCGCTCCACCACCGCCGACTTCACTCTGGACGCCGTTCTGGGCGGGGTGTCCGGAATAGTCGCGACGGTGGACAGCGGAGCCCTGTCCTATCCTTTCGGAGAAATGCAGGGGTTCCCGGCCGCGGCGCTGTTCATACAGCCCTACGGCACGGTGCCCAAGAACAATCCGATAGGCGACATAGAGGCCGTGACCGAGCCGGGCGGGGCGTTCTCGGTCCCGCTCTCCACCGGTTCCTATACCATGAGAGTGGTCAGCCTCGGCTATTCCGTGCCTTCGGTCACTTTCACCGTGACCGGTTCGGGCATGGTGAACGTGGGCACGATGACGCTGGTGAAGGGCGGCACGGTGACCGGCCAGATCAGGAAACCCGACTCGACCGCACAGGGCGGTTATACCGAGCCGAACAGCGACGAAATAACGCTGGTGTCGGCCGCGAACGACGGCTTCACCGAGTTCGTGATGGGCACGGTGGTCACCGACCCCGTCTCCCGTACCATAACCAGGTACACGATATCCGGCTTCAAGCCGGACGTGGACTACTCGCTGGCGCTCATGTCCTCCGACGGGGACCTTAACTTCCCGTCGGAAGGGACAGTGAGGTTCGGACAGGAGGAATCGACCGGGACCAAAACGGTCAACCTGACCTTCAGGCCCAGCCACGGCGACTGCATGGTGGTCGCCAAGCAGGCGAGCGGCGGCAAGCAGCTTAAGTTCGTCTGTTCCAAGGCGCTGAGGAACAGGACCTTCGACGACGCCAACTTGACCCTCATATTGACCACGAGCGCCGTGAATTCCTCCGGCGACGCGATCGCCGCTCCGGACGGGACCGGCTCCCTGTCGAACCGGGAGCTCTCGGCCGACCGGAAGAAGCTGACCGTCATGTACAGTACGGCCGCCTCGGAGGGGACGTTCAGCGTGCGGCTGACGGCCTATACCAGCGAGATAGATCCGGCTACCGGGAACAACTTCCTGATCGACAGGGTCTACGACTTCTACACCGGCGTGCAGGGAGTGGCGGCCGGCAAGGTGAACAACATGAACGGCGGGCGCGTGGAACTGGAAGGCGACGACGAGCAGGACGAGCGCGGGTCCGTGGAATTCCAGCCCGGCACGTTCGCCCTGGACGGCTCTACCTACGCCCTGGTCGGCACCACGGTCACCGTGGAGCTCAGCAAGGCCGACAGCCGGGAAAATCATGGGAACGGGGTCTCGGCCCTTTCCTCCGGCGGCGGTTCCGGCGGCCTGGCGTCCATGCGCCGTACGGTGCCGGAAGGGATATATCAGGCCATGCAGGCGCTGCGCGAGGGCAGGGTCGGCAATTACAGGACGAAAGCCGGAGCCAACGCCGATGTCGATCCGTTCAGTTCCTTCTACGACATCGCGCTGCCAGCGGGCATAAGCCACGCTCTGCGCCAGCCGGCCAGGATAACGCTCAGCTACGATACCGCGATCTCCTCGGGCGTGGTTTCCGATCTGAACGTCTATTACTACAACCCGGACAGCCGCAGGTACGTGCTGGAGAATAACGGCAGGGCCGTGGATACCGACAACGGAACCATCTCGGTGAACGTGGACCACCTGTCGGTCTTCGTGGTGCTGGCCCAGGCCCCGGTCGCGGGCGCCACCGCGTACGCGTACACCGGCGCGGAGCTGAAGGCTCATAACTTCCCGAATCCGTTCAATAATACCAAGTGGAAGTCCATCAGCCTTAACGACGCCATAGCGGCCGGCGGCTATTCGGCCTCCGCAACTCCGTGCGTGACGCAGGGCACCTGCGTGCGCGTCTTCATCCCCAGAGGCACCAGCGGAGAAATGTACCTGAAGATATTCAACATAGCGGGCGAGCTGGTCAGGGAGATGGAGCTGACCGGATATTCGGCCGGGACGACCACGGTCTGGCCCTGGGACGGCAGGAACGGTTCCGGCGAGCCGGTGGCGTCGGGTATATATATAGGAGAGGTCAAGGTCGGAAGCGACAAGGCCTTCTTCAAGATGGCGGTGGTGAAGAGCTCTAAGTACCAATAGGCGGACTCAAGGTGCCGCGCCGCGGGGCATATAATAAGCCGCTTCCCGCGGGCGGCCATGACGGTCGGACCGGGCTTTGCCTGGCCGTATTCCGGGAGAGGGTAATCTTATGAAGATCATCAGAAATCTGGCCTTGCTTACGGCGGCTTCGGCCGCCATGCAGGCGCTATATGCCTGGCCGGCGGCCGCGGCTTCTTCTTACGCCGGCACCAGCGGCGCGCAGTTCCTGAAGCTTGGCGCCGGTTCCAAGGCCGGGGCCGTGGCGGAGGCCTATACGGCCGCCGCCGACGACGTGTATTCGGGCTATTACAACCCGGCCGGACTGACCCGGATGGTCTCATCCGAGTTCGCCGCGCAGTACGTCAGCTATTTCCAGGATATGAGTTACAGTTTCCTCGCTTTCGCCATGCCGCTGGACAAGAGGGACGGTTTCTCCAGGCACGCTCTGGGCGTATCCATCTACAACCTCTCGGCCAGCGATCTGGAGGCGAGGACCGAGGATACCCTGCTCGCGGCCGGGCTGTTCGACGCTTCAGAGTCGGCGTACGCGCTCAGTTACGCTTACCGGCTCAACAAGGGTCTGGGTATCGGCGCGACAATGAAATACGTCAGGGAGAGCATAGATACCGAGTCCGCCGGGGCCGTCGCGGCCGACGCCGGAGTCCATTATCGGCCGCTGGCGGACCGGCCGCTGGACCTGGGCCTGACGGTCAGGAACATGGGGTCCAAACTTGATTTCGGGGACGGCTCCGATCCGCTGCCGCTGGGCGGGGTGTTCGGCGTTTCGTACTCCTTCCTGCCCGGCCTGAGGGCCGAGTGTGACCTGGCCCAGTACCGGGACACCGATATGATAGTCGCCGGCGGTGCGGAATATACGCACGATCTGAAGCACGATATGTCCGGAGCCCTGAGGCTCGGATATACCACACACAACAAGGACGTGGGCGGGCTTAAGGGGATCGCCGCGGGGGCGGGGCTGCGCTATTCACGGGTATACTTCGACTTCGCGTGGGTCCCTTTCGGGGACCTGGGGAACACGTTCCGTTACACTATCTCGGCCAGGTTCTGAGACAACCGTCCCGGACCGCCGGTCAGGGGGCCCTGCGTCCGGCGGCGCCAGGCAGGTCCTGCCTGATAAAATCTTCTTCCGGCCAGTTACCGGGGGTCCCTTCCAGGGACGACAGCCGGTCGTCCTCCTGCGCCAGCGCGCTCATCTTCTGGAAAGACTTTTTCAGTTCCTCCAGGGAAACGTCCGAATTCTTTACCTTAATGAGCGAAAAGTAGGCGCCGGCCGCCATGGCCAGGGAGGCGGGCAGTATCGCCAGCCAGGCGGACGAGCGAAGCGTGAAAATAAGGCAGGCGCACAAGAAGACCCAGAAGCTCAGACAGGCGTTGAGCCCGGATATCATATAAAGGACTATCAGGTTGTGTTCCTGCGTCCTCGGCAGAGAGAAAGATATCACCATCAGCGCCAGATAGAGGAGCATTATATACACCGATCTGGAGATCCAGTTCTTCCAGCGGTTCTTGGAGACCAGGAATACGCCCTGGACCGGATCGTTCACCAGTTCCGCGTCGGAGTAGTCCACGGCTATGGTCTTCGTCTGTGCCGGAGCCGGCGCGGCCGCGGGCTCGTAGCCGAAAGGGCCCGGCGCGTTCCCTGAGACGGCGGCGGCGGGCGCCGCCTGGAGCAGGGCGGAAAGCGAGAGGAGGAGGGTGTACGGTATCAAGAGTCTGAGACGTCTGTTCCCCATTTATTCCTTATCCGCAGGCGGCCGGGTCAGCCCAGGTCCTTTATTATTTCCCTTAACCGCGCCAGTCTGCCGCCGGCGTCCGCGCGTCTGGCGGAGATCTTCTCCACTTCTTCCCTGGGCGCGTGGCGGGTGAAGTTCTCGTTCGCCAGCCGCTCTTCCGCGGCGGCGAGGTCCTTCGACAGCTTCTCGGCCTCTTTCTCCAGTCGGGCGCGCTCTTTGGCGTGGTCCACCAGGCCTTCAAGAGGCATGTAAATGTTGAAAACCCCGGAAAGGGCCGTCACCGCGCGCGGCGGCTTCGCCAGCCCGGGCGCTATATCCAGTCTTTCGGCCTTGGCCAGGCGCATGATATATCCGGGGTGCTTCTTCAGCAGCGAGATGGCCGGCCCGTCCGAAGAAGTCACTACGGCGGTTATGCCGCGGGCGGGGGGGATCTCCAGCTGCGCGCGCACGATGCGTATCTGGGTGATGATGTCCATGAATTTCCGCATGTCGGTCTCGGCCGCGCCGCCGCGGGGTTCCGGCTCCGGATAACCCTCCTTGAGCAGGAAGGGCTTGTCAGAGCCCAGATACGGTTTAAGGCTTGAGAAGATCTCTTCGGTCACGTAAGGCATGAAAGGATGCAGGGCCTTGAGCGTGCCTCCGATGGCCTGCGAATGGTGGCCCGCGCCCATGCGGTGCTCCAGGTCCGACATCGCCGCATTGAGCGTGAAGACGGCCTGCCGGTCCTCCTCTCCGCCTGCCTTCCTTCCGCACGCCCTGTCATCCGCAAGCCCGCGGGCCAGCAGAGCCAGGGCCATGTCGTTCTTGTCGTGCGCCC
>JAKLEK010000096.1 GCA_022703115.1 Elusimicrobiota bacterium | reverse complement strand
CCCCCTGCCCCGGGTCTTCGCCTGGCTGGAACGCCGCGCGCCGCGCGCCCGCGTGGCCGCCATAGGTCTGGGCGCCGGCTCCATCGCACGCTACGGCCGGGCCGGGCAGGACTGGACCTTTTACGAGATCGACCCCGCGGTGACGCGCATCGCGCGCGATCCGGACCTGTTCACTTTCCTGAGCGGCTCCCCGATAACCTACCGGGTGGTACAGGGGGACGGCAGGAGGTCGATCGCTTCGGCCCCCGACGGCGGTTTCGATCTGCTCATACTGGACGCCTTCGGCTCCGACGCCATCCCCACGCATCTGCTGACCCGGGAGGCGTTCACGTTATATTTCTCCAAACTGGCGCCGCGGCGCATGGCGCTGTTCCACATCTCCAACCGCTTCCAGGACCTGGCCCCGGTGCTGGGCGACCTGGCCGCGGACGCCGGCTGGTCCGCCCGGACGATCTACGACGACATCGCCAACGAGGCCGACCGGGGGGAGAAGTTCCCTTCCACCTGGGTGGCCATGGCCGCGGACCCTTCGGACCTGGAAGACCTGACGGATAATTACGGCTGGAAACCCTGTCCCCGCACCGACGGCGGACGGGTATGGTCGGACGACTACGCCGACATCGCCGGCATCCTCCGTTGGGACCGTCCCGCCAGGGGAACGGAGTGACCCCGCCAGGCCGCCGCTGACCGGTCCGAGACATGACCTTCGAACTATCTAAAGACCAGCGCGAGGCGCTCGACGCGCTCCTGGCCTGGCACGCCGACCCGGCGAAGAAAAGGCATATAACCCTCGGCGGCTACGCCGGGACCGGCAAAACCACGCTCATCTCGGTGCTCCGCGCCCGTCTCGCCGAAACGGACAAGAAAAGCGGCGTCGCCTTCTGCAGCTACACCGGCAGGGCCGCCCAGAACCTCAAGAACAAGCTCTGCGAGGCCGAAGCCCTGCGCCCCAGGGACACCGTAAGCACCATACACGGCCTCATCTACACCCCGATAGAGAACTCCCGCGGAGAGATAGTCGGCTGGGAACGGAAGGACAGCCTGGCCAAGAGCCTGATAATCGTCGACGAGGCTTCGATGGTGGACGAGGATATCTGGCGGGACCTGGCGTCCTTCGGGGCGCCGGTGCTCGCCGTGGGCGACCACGGCCAGCTGCCGCCGATAAGCGGACGCTTCGACCTGATGCGCTCTCCGGATATAGTCCTGAGCGAGATACACCGGCAGGCGAGGGGCAACCCGATAATCGCGGTCTCGGAGCATGCCAGGCATTCCGGCCATGTGCCGGCGAAGCGCTTCGGCCCCTGCGTGGTCAAATATTCCAAACATGACGAGGAGGCGCAGGAGCGCAGCGGCGAGCTGCTGGAAGCCTATCGCGCCGACACCATGATCCTGTGCGGCTACAATTCCACCCGCAACAGGATAAACCGCTTCATCCGGAACGCGCTGGGCTACGAAAGCCCCGAACCGATGAGCGGGGACCGGGTCATCTGCCTGCGCAACAACCGGAAGAAAGCCGTCTATAACGGCATGCTGGGCACGGTCTCGCGCATGGATAAGAGGTCCTCGGACTGGTATTCGGCCGAGATAGACATGGACGATTCCACGAAGCCCTATTCCGGCCTGGTGTACGCGCCGCAGTTCGGCGCGCCTTCGGGGGTCAATTTCACTAAGGACAGGGTCCTCGCCTCGCGGGGGGACCTCTTCGATTTCGGCTACGCCCTGACCGTGCACAAGGCCCAGGGCGGCCAGGCCCGGCGGGTGGTGATGTTCGAGGAACGCTTCCAGAAGATGGACGACGAGATGTGGCGCCGCTGGCTGTACACTGCGGTCACCCGCGCCGAAGAGGAACTTTACATTTTCGGCTGACCTTCAGTATTAAGACGGTCCAGAAGGCGCAGCAGCGCTTCGACCAGGGCCATCGGATGCGGCGGACAGCCCGGAACGTGGGCGGCCACCGGCAGAAGGGCGCCGGCGCCCCCGGCGCAGTAATAGGAATCTTTGAAAGCCCCGCCGTCCAGGGCGCAGTCGCCGCAGGTTATCACGAACTTCGGGCCGGACATCGCCTCGTAAGTCCTGAGAAGCGCGGTCTCCATGTTGCGCGTCACGGGCCCGGTGACCAGCAGCGCGTCCGCGTGGCGCGGGGAAGCCGCGAAATCCACCCCGAAACGCTGTATATCGTATATCGGATTGCAGGCGGAGATGATCTCGGATTCGCAGGCCCCGCAGGAACCGGCGTCCACTTCCCGTATCTGCAGCGAACGGCCGAAATGGCGCGCGATGAGTGCGCGCAGTTCCTGACCGGCCTTCTCGTACTCCGGCCCCGCGGAGGAGGCCTTTACCGCGCGCGAAAGGCGGCCTTTCCTCAGACTTTCAAGGAATATCCTCGTCATAGGTCGTTCCCCGGATAGGAGAGATTGAAGCTTTTGTTGCAGAGGGGGAAGTCCGGGATGATGTTGCCGGGCACGGCCTGCGCCAGTCCCTCCCAGCCGAGGAACGAGGGGTCCGTAACCTTGCATCTTTCCACGCGTCCGTCCCGGCCCAGCCGCACCCAGCAGAGTACCGGGCCCCGCCAGCTTTCCGCGCAGCCCAGCGCGCAGCCTTCTACCGGCTCTACGGATACCGGGCCGGAGCGCGGCGCGGTCCTGAGGGCGGTGGAGAACCCGCGCGCGAGCCTCGCGGACTCCTCGAACTCGGCCGCCCGGACCCTTAGCCGGGCCAGCACGTCGCCCTGCGCCTGCCTGGCCGGCCTGAAGCCGGCGCGCCGGTAGAGGGGAGAGAATTCCCGCATATCCCAGGCTATCCCGGAGGCCCGCGCCGCCGGACCGGAAACGCCCAGTTCCGCCGCGGTCTTTTGCGGCAATACGCCGGTCTCTTCCACCCGGTCCATGAAGGAGGCGCTGCCGTAAAGTATATTCATTATTCCGCTGAAATCCTTCAATGCGGAGGCCAGAGCGGCTTCGATCTCGTCCAGCATAGGCACGGTGAGGCCGCAGGTCCCGCCTAGCCTGTTGAAACCCTTCAGGTACCTGGACCCGGCAAGCTTTCCGTTCAGGGCCAGCAGGTCTTCCTTGAGCGCGGCGGCGCAGGCCGCCGGGAAGCCGAAGCCGACGTCGGTGGCCAGGCCGCCCAGGTCCCCGGCGTGATTGTACATCCTTTCGAGCTCCAGCAGGATGCCCCTTGCGAGCAGATGTTCCTCCGGGGTCTTCACTCCGCAGATCTTCTCTACAGCGTCGGAGAAGGCCAGGCTGTGGGCGAAAGCGGCCTCCCCGTCGACCAGTTCCGAGAAAGCGAGCGCCTCCGCCGCGGTCCTGCCCTCGAAAAGCTTCTCGGCCCCGCGGTGGGTGAAGCCGAGGCGTATCTCCAGGTTCAGCACCGGCTCCCCGGCCGCGCTGAACCTGAAATGGCCGGGGCCTATTATGCCGGCGTGCACCGGGCCGACGGGCACCTCGAATACCCCTTCGCCCTCCACGCGGCGGAACGCGTAGTCGCGGCCGGCCTGGCCGCGCGGCCCCGGGTGCCTGAAATCCTTCCTGAGCGGGTGGAAGCCTTCCGGCCAGACCTCCGGGTGAAGGCGGAGCGGCCTGTCGTCGAAAGCCCCGCGGCGCTTAAGGCCGAACATCTCGTCCGCCTCCCTTTCGAAGAGGGCCGCCGAGAAGATGTCGTTCGCCAGGGAATCGTATTCAGGGGCTTCCGGGTCCAGCCCGGCCGAGACCACCAGCCAGATCCGCTCCTGACGCAGGCAGAACACGCAGCGTATGAAGAACCGCCGGCGCTCCGCGCGCTGGTCCTCGGCGAACAGGGTCGAGACAGGCGCGCCGGAAACGTTATGCGCGAAGAGGCAGGCCTTCCTGAAATCCCCGGGCCTCACCTCCAGATGCGCCTCGTCCCCCGCGTTCAGGCGGAAAGAGACCGGGGATACGCCTTCCCGGTCCCGGAGCAGTCTGAGCATTTCATCCAGGTTCACGTCATACTCCAGTCAGAACGGCCGCCGCTTCGCGCAGCAGGCCGGATAAAAAGGCCGGTACGGCCAGACCGAGCGCCAGGACCAGAGCGCCCAGAAGGAAGAACGCGGCCTTCGAGGCGGGGGACTCATCTTCGAAGACCCGGCCTTCCGGCGCCCTGCCGAACAACGCGCCGCTCATATGCCGCACCAGAGCGGCGAAGACCACCGCCAGAAAGAACATGAAGAGGCCGGACACGATAGTACGGCCCGCCGCGAAGGAACCGGCTAAAATGGTCAATTCGCTCATGAAGATGGAAAAAGGCGGCAGCCCGCCGAGAGCGAAGGCGCCGAACAGCAGGAACGCGCCGGTGAAAGGCATGGCCGAAAGCACGCCCCTCAGCCGGCGCATGTCGTACGTGCCGTAGCCCCGCCCGACCGAACCGGCGGCGAAGAACATCAGCGCCTTCGTGGCCGCGTGGTTGAGCACGTGCAGAAGGGCGCCGTAGACGGCTACCGGGGCGCCGATCCCCATCCCGACGAAAATGACGCCGATGTGCTCCACGCTGGAATAGGCGAGCAGGCGCTTGATGTCCTTCTGCACCAGAATGAAGGCGGCCGAAACGCCGAGCGAGAGCATGCCGAACAGGAGGGCCAGGCCGCCGGCATACCCTTTCCCGAGGGCCGCGTCGGTTATCGCCATGAACCGCAGCACCGCGTATACCGAGGTATTGAGCAGCGCGCAGGAAAGCAGGGCGCTGACCGGAGTCGGAGCCTGGCTGTGGGCGTCCGGAAGCCAGGTATGCATCGGCACCAGACCGGCCTTGGTGCCGTAGCCGACCAGCACGAAGATGAAGGCGGTCCGGACCAGCCCGGGATGCAGCTCGCGGGCGTGCGCCATCATATCGCTCCATCCCAGGGTCCCGGTCCCGCCTCCCTGGGCGTACCGGAAAAGGATCACGCCGAGGAGGGCCAGCACCAGGCCGACCGAGCAGATTATCACGTATTTCCAGGCAGCCTCGATGGCCTTCTTGGTGGTATGGAACCCTACCAGGAACGCCGAGGCCAGCGTGGTCGTCTCGACGTACACCCACATAAGTCCCAGGTTCTCGGCCAGCGTCACCAGGAACATGCTAAGGGTGAAAATACTGAATAGCGAATAATAAAGGCCGGCCGCCTTCCCGCCGATATGGCCTTCCTCGGTCTCCCGGTCTATATAGCCCTTGGAGTACAGGGCGGCGGCCAGGGCCACCGTCGCGATCGCGAACATGAAGAACAGGCTGAGGGCGTCGGCCCGGAAAGCCCCGTTCAGGGCTCCGGGCGCCCCGAGGAGGAAAGCCTGGACGGAAACGAGCGCGAAAACGGCCAGGTGGCCGGCTATATTCACGGCGCCCATGGTCCGATGACAGCTCAAGGACCACGGAAGGAGCGCGCAGAGAAGATTTACGGCCAGCGCCGCGTATATAAGCATTTCAGCCTTTTAACCTCGTAAGCCTGCCCACGTCTATGTGGGTGAACAGGCCTTTTATCCTGTAGACGAAGATCCCGGCCACCACGACCAGAGCGAGCAGGTCCAGGAACACGGCTATTTCCACGATGAAAGGCATGCCTCCGGAAACGGAAGAGGCCAGCAGGAAGACCCCGTTCTCCATCACGAGAAGTCCGACTATCTGCGCCAGGGCCTTAAGGCGCGACATCATCAGGAACAGCCCCGTGAACGCTATCAGGAAAGAGAGGGAGAAGTTCAGCCTAAGCGCGCCGGAGAGCCCGCCGGCGGCTTCCGCGGAGACCGAGTAGACCAGCCAGCCGAAAAGGGCCGCGGCCAGGACCGATAAGGGCGGGTTGATCAGGAGCCCCATGTTACCGTCTGAGCCCATCTCGGCGGATATCTTAACCAGGTGGCGCGGGATGAGCATGACCT
>JAKLEK010000095.1 GCA_022703115.1 Elusimicrobiota bacterium | reverse complement strand
CGGGAAAACCCGTCGGCAAGGCCGTCCGCGGCCGGATGACCGGCTGCCTCAAGGGCCTGCCCGCCGGGGGGCCCTACGACATCGCGCTCAAGGCGGGCGACGAGGCCCTCGCCGTCGCCGACGTGCTGGTGGGCGACGTCTGGCTCTGCGGCGGCCAGTCCAATATGGAGTGGCCCCTGCGGCAGGCCCTGAACGGGGAGAAAGAGGCGTCGTCCGCGGCCTTCCCGCTGATACGCCATATCAGGGTCCCGAAGACGACGGAGACCGGGCCGGACGGGGACATCCAGCCGGCAGTCTGGAAGAGCGCGGTCGGCGCCGACGCCGGGGACTTCACCGCGGTCGGCTATTATTTCGCGAAAAAAATGCACCTGGAACTCGGCGTTCCGGTGGGGCTCATAAACAATTCCTGGGGCGGAACCCATATAGAGACCTGGACCTCCAGGGAGGCCTTCGAGAGCAGCGGGGACTTCAGGGAAATGCTAGCCGCCCTGCCCGCCGAGGGGCCCGTAAAAGCTTTCAGGTCCGAGCTTTCCGATTTCCGGAAAAAGCTCGAAGAGGGTCAGGGCCGGCCGCTGGATCCCGCCGATCCCATGAAGTACGCGGAACCGGATGAGGACGATTCAAAGTGGCCCGCGATGACGCTTCCAGGCATCTGGGACGCGCAGGGCCTCGCTATGGTGGACGGGAAAGTATGGTTCCGCAGGACCGTAGAGCTGGCCGAAGACGCGGCCGGGCGGAAGGCCCTGCTCGGACTTGCCCGGATAGACGATAATGACGAGACCTACGTGAACGGCGTGAAGGCCGGCGGAACGGAGGATTGGCGTGCCCGGCGGGAATATGCGGTCCCGGCCGGGGCGCTGAAGAAGGGGCGCAACCTGATAGCCGTGCGGGTTACCGACACCGGCGGCCCGGGAGGCTTCTACGGCGAAGCGGCTGACATGAAGCTGACCGTGGGCGACGTTTCGGTTCCGCTGGCCGGAAAATGGTCCTATATGGTGGAATCGGTCTCCGCCGGGATGCATCCGAACCTCTATCCGACCACCCTGCACTCGTCCATGTTCAGGCCGATAGCCCCTTTCGCGGTGAATGGGATATTGTGGTATCAGGGCGAGGCCAACTGCGGACGCGCCTATCAGTACCGGAAAGCGTTCCCGCTGATGATAAACGACTGGCGCGCGCGGCTGGGACAGGGCGAACTGCCTTTCTATTTCGTGCAGCTCTCTTCTTTCAGGAACGACGACGGGGACAGCAATACCGGCAGCTGCTGGGCCGAACTGCGCGAGGCGCAGACCATGGCCCTGTCGGTTCCCGGGACCGGGATGTGCGTCGCCACCGATATAGGCGATCCGGACGATATACATCCCCGGAACAAGGAAACGGTCGGGTTCCGTCTGGCCGCTATGGCCCTGCGCGACCTTTATTCCCGGGATATCGTATCCCGGGGGCCGGCCTACCTGTCGATGAGAACCGACGGGGATAAGGCGGTGGTGTCCTTTTCCGAAGTCGGGAGCGGCCTGGAGGCGCGCGGGCCGGGCGGGAAACTTAACGGTTTCGAACTGGCCGGCGCCGACAGGGTCTTCCGGCCGGCGGAGGCTTACATCTCCGGGGACGCAGTGGTGCTGCGCAGTCCGGAAGTGCCGGCTCCGGCCGCGGTACGTTACGGCTGGCGTGGGGACGCCGGGGCGGATAACCTTTACAATAAGGAAGGTTTCCCCGCGGCGCCGTTCCGCACCGACGACTGGAAAGGCGTCACCGAGGGCGCGGTTTACGAGATGAAAAAAAGCATCTGAGACTTCTGGTCCGGCGGCCTTCGGCCGTCGTTCAGTAGGAACTCCAGGGGACGCCTTTTGAATCGGCGTGAGTGCAGTCCACCCTTAAGCCGCTTCCGTCGTAAAACCACCGCCCGCTGTCCGCCGCGTCGCCGGCTTCGGCCGCGCGTACGCCGTAAGAAGGGGCGTGTCCGGTCATGGGCAGCTTCGGCCCGGGCGCGTTCCTGAAGAGCTCTTCGACTCCGGCCGCCGTTCCTTTTTTTCTTTCACGCTCCAGGGTCGCGCGCATTTCCGACAGGCGGGCGAGGGTCCCGCCTTCCGCGGACCTGCGAATGAGGCCGCTGAAGTACGGAAGGGATATCGCTATGAGCAGGATGGCGGCCGCGTACAGGGCCAGCACAGCGTCGCTTCCGGCCGGCCAGGGGACGCACCTTTTCGTATAGAGCCTTACGACCATATACAGGAAAGGCAGCGCAAGTAAGGCGGTGATCGTCCAGGCCGGACTGCCGGTCCGGTCCAGTTCCCGCCCCAGGCCGTATATCCAGTACAAGGTGACGGCGTAGCAGAATAAAGCGGCCAGAGTCCTCGGAGCGTCCGGCCGCCCCGCGCTCTTGTCCTCCGAGGCCGGTTCCGGGGCGGCGCCGGGTCCCGCTAGAAGGAAGAGAAGGACGGCCGCTCCTGGGAGGCCGCCCAGCAGCGCGAAGATGAAGAACGCGCTGCGCCCGGCGTCGCGCAACCGGCGCATGGTCAGGGAAAATAACGGAACGGCGGTCAGCAGAAGGTATAAAACGGAGATGTTCTGTCTGGCGGGCCCGTAGACCGCCCTGTCCAGCGCGAAAAGCGCGTAATAGACGGCGGTCGTGATGGCGAGGAAGGTCCAGAATTCTTTACGGGAGGCCCTGCCCGATATGTCGGCGAATTTCCTGAAGGGGCCTGTATACCATTCCATGCGAACCTCTTTTCCGCGCGCGGTGCCGGTCCGGGATGATCGGCCCTGACCGGAAAATATGATAACATAAAAAGTCAGGCGATCCGTATGCGGATCGCGGCGTCGGGGCGGTCCCGTCAGCGCGAAGGAGAGGAAAATGCGCGGCTCATCGGCGATAGCGGTCCTTTCGGCTGTATTGTTCGTTCAGGCGCCGGCTTTCGGCGCGCAGGAGCCGGCCGCATCCGGCTATAAATTCAGCTTCTACGGCCATATACGGACCGACGCGATATACGACGTCCACGGGATGGCCGGCGACGACACGGCCCAGTACGTGCTTTCCAAGAAGGATTCGGACCGGGACCTGCGGATAAGCGCGCGAGGGACCCGCCTCGGGCTGGACATAACGGACAACGCCAGGGTCTCCGGAAAGCTGGAGACCGATTTCGCCGGCGTCACCGACGGCGCTTCCACCACCGACCTGCGGCTCAGGCACGCCTATATGACGGTAAAGGTCGGGAAGTCGCTTGAGATACTTACCGGGCAGACCTGGCAGCTGATGCCGCCGGAGTTTTCCGGGACGGTGAACGAATTCGCGCTAGGATACAGCGGCGTCCTGTGGTCGCGCGTGCCGCAGTTCCGGGCGACCTACAGGTTGAACGACAGGTATACCGCGGCGGCGGCGGTAGCCCGCCCGACCAGGAAGCTTACGGATTCAGAAGGGACCGCTTCCGGCCTTCCGCAGGGGCAGGCCCAGGTGCAGGCCAGGTTCGGCAAGTCGCGGTTCACCCTGGCCGGAGCCATGGGGACCTGGCGGAACGCCGGCGTGGGCAAGGCCAGGATAAGGGTGATAGACCTGGGCTATAACGTGCCGCTGAGCCAGGCGCTGACGCTTAACGGGCAGATCTGGACGGGACAGAACCTTTACGATTTTCTGGGCGGGATAGGCCAGAACGGCTACGGTTCGGACAAGGTCAAGGCCTCCGGAGGTTTCGCGAACCTGCTGTTCAGACCCGCCGGAAAATATTTCTTCAACGCGGCTTACGGCGTGGACGATCCGGTCAGCTCCAGGCTGCCGGTGGGCGGCAGGACCCGGAATTCCACCATGCTGGCCAACGTGAATACCACTTACGGCAGGGCGGCGCTGACGCTGGAGATAGCCCGGCAGGTTACGCAGTACAAGACGGCCGCAAGCCACGAGAACATGAACAACATGCACTACCAGTTCAGCTGTAAATTCCCCTTCTGACCTTATTGCCGGTCTTTCCAGACCGGCAGAGTGAACCTGAAAGTCGTGCCGCGTCCCTTCTCGCTCTCCACGGTTATGGAGCCGCCCTGCTGCTCGACCAGGGTCTTGCAGATATGCAGTCCCAGGCCCAGGCCTTTCATGCCTTTCCTGGAGATGCTGCTGGCCTGATAGAGGCGGTCGAAGATATGACCGAGCTCCTCTTTCTCCATCCCCTGACCGGTGTCCGAGACCGATACTTCCAGGCTTTCACCGGGCCCGGGGGCCGTCCGTATAATGATGGAGACGGAGCCTCCGGATGAGGTGAACTTGAAGGCGTTGTCGGTCAGGTTGCCTACTATCTGCCTGACCCTGGCCAGGTCCGCCGCCGCTTTCGGGAGTCCGGGGGGGATATCGAGTTTCAGGTCAAGACCGTTCTCCCTGGCGGAGGGACCAAGACCGGAAACGAGGTCCCTGGCGAGCTCTTCCAGGTCCACCGGCTCTATCCGGACCGACAGCTTGCCCGTCTCGGAGCGCGTGACGTCCAGAAGGTCGCTGACCATGCGGGTCATGGAGCGCGCCGCCGACAGAGCGGCCGTGAAGATCTTCAGGTTGTCCGGCGAGAGGGTTCCGCCTATATCCTCCATCAGGTATTCCAGGGCCAGCACCTGGTTGGTTATGGGCCTGCGGAGTTCGTGGTTGACGTGGTGGACGACCTCGGCCTTCAGACTTTCCAGCCGCTTCGCCGCGGTTATGTCCGTATACTTCCACATGTGCCCTATAAAAGTCCCGTTCTCCAGCAGGATCGGGACGTAATCCTGGGACAGAACGCGTCCGTCCTTGAGGCGCAGTTCGTTCCCGACGGCGGTCTTTCCGGCCGCCAGGGTGCTGTCCAGATATTTAATGAAAGCTTCCGGATCCTCCATAAGCTCCTTCGTCTGTCCGGCCGCCGCGACGCAGTCGGTGCCGATAAGCGTTTCGGGGGGGACGGGGATGGAGAACATCTCGCATAGTTTATGGTTGGCGAAAAGGACTTTCCGGGTGGGTGTTTCCAGGAGGACCCCGGACTGTATGTTGTCCATGAGCACGGTAAGCTTGGCGACGGCCTCTTTAAGAGCCCTCTCGGCGCTGGTGCGCTCGGTGATGTCCACCATTACGGTGAGGAGAAAGCTCTTTCCCTGGTTCCGGATCATTTCGCCGGAGAACAGGCCTCTCAGGACCTTTCCGTCCTTGCGCCGGACCTGCAGTTCCATTTCCGAAACGCTTTCATCGGCCATGAGCTTTTCAGACATGGCGTTAACGCCGTCGGGGTCGGGGAATAGACCGAGTTCTTCCGAGGTCCTGCCCGTAACCTCTTCCCGGGAGTAGCCAAGGGTCTTCAGAAAAGATTCGTTGCAGTCGTAGAAGCGGCGGTCGGGCAGGGTGGTTATCGCCATCAGGGCCGGGTTATTCCGGAAAAGGCGTTCGAAACGCTGAGTCGCCTCCTGTTCCGCGCTGAGGTCCTTGGAAAGTCCGAAAACGCAGTCCTCGCCGTTCCACTTGCCGGACCAGACCCTGGTCTCCACAGCCAGCGCGGCGCCGTCCTTCCTGGCCAGGGGAAGCGAGCAGGCGCTGCACTCGTTGCGCAGCATTGACGTTAATATGGATTCGGCTTCGGTCCTGGTCCCGGCCGGGTGAAGGTCGGCTATGCGCATTTTTAGGAGCTCCTCGCGGGTGTAGCCGAGCAGTCTGGCCGCCGCCGAATTGGTGAAGAGTATGCGGCCCGTCCTGTCGCCCACGAAGACCATGTCCCCTATGGTCTCGAAAAAAGCGTGAAAATCGGCCTCGCTCGCTCTCAGGGTTTCTTCGATGCGTTTTCTTTCGGTGATGTCGGTATGGGTGCCTATGACCCGCAGCGCCAGGCCTTTCTCGGACCTCGCCACGGCCCTGCCCCGGTCCAGGATCCATTTATAGCTCCCGTCCTTGCAGCG
>JAKLEK010000094.1 GCA_022703115.1 Elusimicrobiota bacterium | reverse complement strand
CCCTGAACCCGGACGACACCGTTACGATCGGGGACACGGTGAACGCTCAGAGCGACCGCATCGTAGCCGTAAGCTACGGAGAGAAGGTCTATTCGGCGCCGGTCAGGATGAACGGCAGGTCAGGCGTGCTGGAGCACTATCTCGGGCTCTCGGCGAAGCACATAAGTTCCACCCTGCTCGAACAGTATTCCGCTTCCGGTTTCGCCCTGGACGCCGGCTGGCTGGTGCGGGAGACCGCCCTGGGGCTCTCTTTCGGCGCCGCGCTGTCGAACTACGGCTCCGGGCTCAAATACCTCAGGGACACCGACAAGATATCCTCGATCGCCAGATCCGGCGTGGCGTGGCGCGGGCGCACCGTAAGGGACCACACGCTGATCGTCACGCACGAGTACGACAGACAGACCGGGGAAGGTCTTTCCAGCGTCCGCTCCGGGTTGGAATACAATTTCGAGAAGATGTTCAGCGTGCGTCTAGGCTACAAAGGCTGCGGAGCCCTCTGGCTCATCCGGCTGAAGGATTGCGATATGTCTTCAGGCAACAAGGGCGTCACCTTCGGCGTTGGCGCCCGCCACGAAGGGTTCGCGGTGGACATCGGGGCGTCGCTCGGCAACGCCGTGTTCGATACGACCCAGGTGGCCCTTAGCTACCGTTTCACCGGGTGGACCGCCCGCAAGACGCCGGAACGCAGGCGTTACACCGTGCGCACCGAGCCGGAACCCGCAGCGCGGAAAAAAGCCGCGCCGGCGAAGAAGCGGCCGGTGAAACGGGCGGAACCCGCGCGCAGCGCGCCCGCCGAAGGCATCTTCTGGATAGAATGACCCTTCTGTCAAATGCCGGCTATTAATTAGCTATTGGCTGGTAGCTTGTGGCTATTAGCTAGTGGCTGTTGGCTGTTAGCTTGTAGTCAAAAGATACTTCCTTATTCGGAGCGGGCAAAGGAGGCAGCCTTCTGCCGGCCATTGAGGGGTTTAGGGCCGGTAGTCGGAGCGTATCCCTCCGGGACGGCGCGTGAATGTCCGAGGCTCTGCCTACCTTTCCGGACAGTATTAACATAAGTCTATTATTCCGGATCTCATGTCCGATTGACTGCGGCGGGGGCTTGTTTATAGAATACCTTATAATCGCTGAGGGGCGTCCGCAACGCTCCTCGCCCGGAGGTTCCACGCTTATGAAATCTTATTTGGCGCTGGCGGCCGTGCTCCTGTTCTCCTGGGGCTGCGGCTCTTCACCCGACAGAGGCACGGTTTCGGACAAAGGGGAGATAGAGAGGGAGTGGGTCGAGGAAGGCATAACGAAGAACTTCGTCTTCGCGCGGGGCATCGGCGCCGCAGACCAGACCCTCGAGAACAAGACCCAGCGTATGGCCACCTCCAGGAACGCCTCCATAGTGAACGCGCAGTACAACATGCTTTCCTTCATCAAAGGCGTGGCCCTCGAAGGCGGCATCACCGTCGAGAAGGCCCTTGAGACCGACTCGGTCCTCGCCACCAAGATCGACGCCGTCATTAAGGGCGCGCAGGTGGTACGGACGGAATGGACCGGCGACGACGGCTGCGTGGTGGTCCTCCGCCTTTCCAAGAAGGCCTTGAAGGAATCCGGCCTCAAACTGCTGGAATAAAGCGAGGCCGTACCGGGCTCCGGCCTGCGGAGCCCGGCCGCCTCTCCCCGCTTAGCACATGATGAGACATAACGCGCTTCCCGCGCTCTCGCTCTGTCTGGCCGCGCTGATGACGGCCGGCTGTTCCTCTTCGCGCCCCCGCGTATCCCAGCTGAACCCGGCTTACGAGACCGAGGTCGTGGAGGCCGACGGCTCGGCCCCCATAGTCTCCGGGGACATCGAAGGCGCGAAGAAGACGGCTCTCGGCGAGGCCATGAAAAGCGCGCTCGGACTCGTGGTGGGAGTTTACGTGTCCCAGGAAGCCATGGTCTCCAAAGCCGTGCTCATAGACGACACCATAACTTCCAGGACAGCCGGCTACATCGAGAAGTACGAGATTCTCAAAGAGTCGCGGGAAGGGGAATTCTTCAGGACCAGGATACGGGCGCATGTGCGCAAAGAAGATATCACGGCCAAGATCCGGCAGCTCGAGAACGAACCCCAGCGCCTCGGTAATCCGGTGATCGGTTTCGATATAACGGAAGAGGTGGACGGGACCCCTCGGCAGACCGGGTACGCGGCCCTTGAACTGAAGAACCTCTTTTCCGGCGCCGGCTTCATTACCGGCGAAAAGGATAAGGCGGACATAGTAGTGACCGGTTCGGCCAGGTCGGATTTCAACACCAAAGAGGGGCTGGGCGGCTTCACTTCCTACCGGGCCGGACTCTCTCTGAGCGCGGAAAAGAAAGGCTCCGGGGAGACCATCGCGGCGCTGCAGAAAGCGGCGGGGGGCATAGACCTCAACTCGGATTCCGCGGCGCGCGCCGCGATAATAAACGCGTCCAGGCAGGCCGGAGAAGAACTGATATCCAGGGTGATAAAGACCCTGCGCGAGCGCTCGATAGTGCGTCTGTCCCTCTCGGGCGCCTCTGGAATGAACCAGCTGAGCGACTTCATCAGGTCCCTGCGCAATTTACCTCCGGTCCGCGACTGCTGGCTGCGCGGATTTTCCGGCGGCGTGGCGGTGATAGACGTGGGCCTCAGGAAAGGAACGGCCTCGGACCTTTCCCAGCTTCTGATGAAGGACCAGAAATTTCCGGTCAAGATCAACCGCACCTCTTCCTACGACCTCGAGGCGGAACTGGCGGGGAACGCCGGGCACTGAGCCCGTACGACCTCCCGGCGGTCATTTGTCCAGGGTATTCAGCTTTTCGCGCCTGCGGTCCTCGAACTTCCTCAGCTTTCCCCGGCGCGCCTTCAGCAGCTCCTCGATCGATATTTCCCTCGCCGCCAGCCTGCGCCGCAAGGTCTCGACATGCTTGCGGAGCTTCAGGTACCGCCGTTTTTCCGCCTCCATGGCGGGGGAAAGCGCCGGGGATACGGCCAATCCGGCCTCCTGGCCGGCCACAGCCTCGCTGCCCGCGGGCAGAGCCGTCTCGCCGCCGCCCTCCAGCACGTCCACCTGTCCATCGAACATGGCTATACGCGATGAATCTGATGAGACGCCGATGAAGAAATCCGTGCCGCGGACGGCGCAGACCGCCGAAGGGGTCCTTACCCGGAACTTGGCCGCTACGCGCTCCAGCCTGGCCACCATCCAGAGCACTCGGCCCTTCACGAGCTCGAACACGCAGTCCCTGCCCTGTTCGTCCAGCTTCAAGGTCTCCGCCACGGTCTCGGAATCCTCGTACATGTTGACGAACGTCCCGTCCCCGGCCAGCAGGCGGCACCATGACCGGCGGCCGGTCCTGACCCTGCAACCCTCCCTGAGAGGGACTATCCCTTCGACCCTGATCCACTCGCGCGAGCCGGGCTCCATTACGCGGACATCCCCGCCGTACTGATAGACGCAGGCGGCCGTGCCTCCGTCCGCGGCGGGCGCGGCGTACAGCGCGCGGAACGCGCACAGAAGCAGCGGGAGCAGCGCCGCGGTCAAAAATATCCGGTTTCTCATTCGGGCCTCCGGGCCGGGCTCCGGCCAAAAAAGGAAAACATTCCTTAACAACTAAAATATACAATATATAGACGCGTCAGCGGGAACGCAGCCCCGGACCGACGCCAAGGAAGAGGCCATGGATTTCTTCAAGATGCGGATAACCAATACTCTCCTGGTCCTGCTCATAGGCGCCATGCTGGGTTACATAGCCGGGAACCGCGGCGCCGCCGGCCGCAGGGCCGCCGGCAAAGACCATGCCGCGCCCAGGGTCATAGCGGCCACGGAAACCGAAGACCGGGTGTTCCAGTCCTTCCGCGACCGCGCGGAGGGCGCCGAAGCCCCGGTCTCCGCCGTGAGCGGCGCCGCCGACCGGACGGACGACGATTACGAGCTCCCCGTGCGGCTGCCGGCAGGAACAGGGGACGAGGAGGCGGAGGAGCGCGGATCGGGAGAGGAACCCGGACATGCGGCGGCGGAAGCCGAAGAGGACGCGGATGAGCCCGCCGGAAAGGCGTCCGGCGTACTGCGCGGCGCTGAAGACGATTTTTTCAAGAATCCAGGGCGTTTCGCCGGGGAAGACCTCGAGATGGAGCTGCAGATGCTTACGGCGGCCCGTAGACCCAAGGGCTGGCTTCTGAACCTGGCCCGGGTCAGGTCCGGCAAAAGCGCGGATTACGTCTACATCGAGGACGCCGCGGTGCTGGGCGAGAATCCGGACCTTAAGATAGGATATTTCTACAGGACGCGCTTCCGATGCCGAAAAGGGGACACGGCGTCCGGGAACTCGCTTCTCGAGATAGTCCCTACCGGAGACAAGGCCGTCTGGGCCACCGGGATAAGCGCGATAGAGTGACATGCCGTATTTCTTCATAATAAATCCGAAAGCCGGCAAGGGCCGGGTTTCCCGGCTCCCGGGCCTGATACACGAAATGTTCAGGGGCCGGAAGCTGCGCTATGAGATAGCGTTTACCGAGCGGAAAGGGCACGGGCTTGAGCTTTCCAGGCGCGCCCTGGTGGACGGCTTCACCGCCATAGTGGCCGCGGGCGGGGACGGCACCATCCGCGAAGCGGCCGAACCGCTGGTCACCGGAACGGCGGCGCTGGGTATAATTCCCTGCGGCTCCGGGAACGGCCTGGCCCGCAATCTCGGCATACCCCTTTCCACCTCGAAAGCGCTGGCCGGCCTCCTGGAATGGCCCGCCCGGCGCATAGACGTCGGTCTGGCCGACGGCAAGCCTTTCTTCTGCGCGGCCGGAGTCGGTCTGGACGCGGAGGTGGCCAGGGCCTTCAACTCGCGCGGCGGAGGACGCCGCGGCATCCTCCCGTACGTCTACCACGCCCTTCTGACCCTGCTGCGCTATTCTCCTTCCGCGGTGACCGTGAGCGGAGGGGGGGTCAGGCGCGAATTTTCTCCGCTCATCGCGGCCGTTTTCAACGGGCGGCAGTACGGAGGAGGGGCGAGGGTCGCGCCGGACGCGGACATAGCGGACGGACTTTTGAACCTGGTGGTGGTGCGCAAAGCCGGGGTCTTCCGCATCCTCCGCGCCGTTCCGGACCTCTTCACCGGCGGCCTCATGCGCCACACCGACATCGTCACGTCCGCCGCCGGGGAGATCTTCGAGATCTGTTTCGCGCCAGGAGCCCCCTACCACCTGGACGGGGAGGATTTCACCGGCGGCGGGACCCTCAGGGTGTCGGTCCTTCACAGGGCGCTGAACGTCCTGGCCCCGAAGTGAAACGCCGGGGAGACAGGGCGGAGGGAACATGACTCATGGACCCGGCAGGCGGAACGCGCCGCCCGCGAACCGCGCTTGCGCGGAAAATATCAGGAAGTTCTCGGCTCCGGCTGACCTCCGGGAAAAAGCCCCGGACGGCCGGCAGCGCTGTCTCGCCTGCGCGCATAAATGCGTGATCGCCCCCGGAGCTTACGGGATCTGCGGGTCGCGTTTCAACGAGTCAGGCGTACTGCGTGCCCCATGGGGGTACGTTTCCTCGGCCGGCCTCGACCCGGTGGAAAAAAAGCCGTTCTTCCACGCCCTCCCGGGCAGCGGCGCCTTCTCCTTCGGGACCACGGGATGCAACTTCAAATGCGGGTTCTGCCAGAACTCCGGCCTGTCGCGGACCGACAGGGAGCCGGACCGCGCCGCCGACATATTCCCCGCGGACTCCGGGACGCTGGCGGCCGCGGCCAGGGATTCCGGCGCGGCTTTCATGGTCTCCACGTACAACGAACCTCTGATAAGCGCGGAATGGGGCGTCGCGGTGATGAAGGAGGCGGGGAAATACGGCATAAGGGGCGGCTTCGTCTCCAACGCCTACGCCTCAGCGGAAGCGCTGGAATACATAAAGCCCCACGTGCGCATCTACAAAGCCGACCTTAAAACTTTCTCCGCCGGGA
>JAKLEK010000093.1 GCA_022703115.1 Elusimicrobiota bacterium | reverse complement strand
GCGGGCAGCTACGGCGCCGACAGGGAGTTCGCCGATATCTCTATTTCGGACGGCAAAGGCGGCAGGACGCTTTACGCAGCGGCTTCGCGCCGCTATATGCGCGGGCAGAGCTTTACCTATCCGGAATTCACGGACGAAGCGACCCCTGTCGGAAGCAACGCGGCCCCGGTAGGGAACAACAACTACGGCCGCGCCGAAGGCATGGACAGGGAGAAAAGCTATTCCGCGTACCTCGCCTTGAACGCCGGCGGCTGGGCTTTCCAGGGCGGGAGTTCGGAGCGCAACAAGCAGATACCGACGGCCGCTTTCGAGACGCTTTTCAACAACAAGAAGGACTTCACGGAGGATTCAAAGCGCTTCGCGGAAGCATCCCGGTCCATGTCCCTGAACGACGATACCCAACTCAGCGTCCGGGCCTTCTACGACTGGTACCGCTACAGGGGCACGTACCTGTACGACTACGCCCTGCCGGACATGGTCCTGAACAAGGACGCCGGCGACGCCGTATCCTACGGCGCGGAAAGCCGCCTGGCATACACGGGCTGGGGAGAGGAGAACCGCATAATGTTCGGGCAGGAGTACGAGAATACTCCCCGGAGGTTCCAGAGCAACTACGACGTGTCCCCCTTCGTCACTTATCTTGACAAGAATTCCCCGGTCTACCGCTGGGCTATGTACGCGCAGCAGGAACTCTCGCCTCTTCCCGCCCTCAACCTGACCCTCGGCCTCCGTTATGACCGGTACAAATCGTTCGGCAACGCGCTTAATCCGAGGGCCGCAGCGGTATACAGGCTTGGCGACGAAGATACCGCCAAGCTGCTGTACGGGTCCGCCTTCCGCGCCCCCAACACTTTCGAAATGGACTACAAGACCGCCACGGCGGCAGAGAACCCGGAACTTAAGCCGGAAAAAGTCAGTACGTACGAGGCGGTCTACGAACATTCGCTTCCGGACAAGGGATTCGTGACCGTCAGCTACTTCCACAACAGGATATACCGCCTCATATCCCAGATAACCGGGTCCGACGGCCTGCTTCAGTTCGTGAACAGCGGCCGGATAAAGACCCAGGGGATGGAGGTAAGCTCCAAGTTCGCCCTGCGGGGAGGGATGTACGGGCATATCGGCTACACTCTCCAGGACACCCGCGAGATAGGGCACGAGCACATGACCAATTCCCCGGTACATGTCGCCTCCGCCGGACTCTCGCGCAGGATACCATCCTGCGCCGCCACCATATCGGCCGAGGGGTTCTTCATAGGCGACCGGCGGACCGTCAAGGACACGACCCTTCACGCCACGGCCCTGCTGAACCTGCTGGCGCGCGCTCGACCCTGGAAAAAAGGGCCGCTCTTCTACGCCGGGATATACAACGCGACGAACGCCCCATATTACGTGTCCGGAGCCGGCGAGCACCTGCAAGCCGCCATCAGGCAGGACGGGCGGAACTATACCGTCGGCATAGAGCACCGCTTCTGACGGTTCCCGTTCGGAATATAAAGTGAAAATACTTCCTAAAATAATCCTCTCCCTGCTGGCCATCTCCGCCGTTTCCGCGGTCATAACCGTGCAGCTCTCCGGCAGGGCGGTGCGCCGCGTTCTGTCGGAACAGACGGTGGCCGGAGCCTCCGCGCACATGCGGGACGCCGCCGACGCCAGCGCCCAGGCCGTCGCCTCGGGGCGGGAGGAAGCCATACTGCCGTTCCTGCAACGGCTGCAGTTCCAGACGGGCGCGGCGTACGCCCAGGCGCTGGACGACTCCGGCCGGATACTGGCCAACACCAACGTGGCAATGACCGGAAAGTTCCCGAAGGACGCCTTTATATCCGGCGCCATGGCCGCCGACGGGATCGTGCACGAATACTCGGGCGAAGGGCGCTCCCGGACGGTACGCATCGCAGTTCCGGTCTATTCCGGGACCCCGATGGGTGCGGACGACGAACTGCTGGTCGCCACCGGGCTCGCGGCGAGGGAACGCACCGGGACTATAGAAGCCGTCATAAGCCTGGACGCCGTGGCCGGCGTGGAACGCGGTCTCCGCGGCAGCCATATTTACATAGCGCTTACGTCGGCTCTGGTGGTCTTTCTGGGAAGTCTCGTCTTCTTCCGCGGCGGAATATACCAGATACGCAGGCTCAGCGAGGGGACGGACAGGATAAAGAGAGGAGACTATGCCGTGGAGCTCCCCGTGGCCGCGCGCGACGAACTCGGAGAGCTTACCGCCAATTTCAACCGCATGGCGCAGATACTATCAGGGACCACGGTCTCCAAGGAATATCTGCATTCGCTTCTAGAGAACATGCTGGACCCTCTTTTCATCGCGGACACCGAAGGGCGCATAACAAGGGTCAATAAAGCCGCCGCGGCGCTGATGGAAAACGGCGGCCACCGGTGCTCCATTTGCATCACCGACCTGCTGGAACCCGGCGAGAGCGGTACGGCCCTGTCGCTGGAAGTGCTGCGCCGGGAAGGGCGGGTCCAGATCCTGGACATGTGGTTTTCGCCCGGCGGCGGAAAAAGGGTCCCGGTCATAGCGGCGGCGGCCTACACGGCGCCGTACGCCGGAGTCAAAGGCAGCATATCCGTATCCTTGAAGGACCTGAGCGAAAGTATCGCGCAGAAAGCCAGGATAAAGGAGATACAGGAGAATTACCGGCTCGTAGTTGAAAGCGCGCCTGGCGCTATTTTCATACAGATGGACGGCAGGTTCGAGTACCTCAATCCGGCCGCGCTCACGCTCTTCGGCGCCCGCGGCGAAGCCGACCTCCGCGGCAAAAGCGTGCGGTCCATGTTCCCCCCCGACTCTCACGATTCGCTCCGGGATATACTGGAGTCGGGCCCCGGCCGGGCGGACCGCGCCCATAACATAGAAGCGGAGTGCCTGCGCATGGACGGCACGCGATTCGACGCGCTTATTTCCGCGGTGCGCTACGGAGTCGCCGGGAAGAACGGCGCCCTCGTCTTCATGATGGACATGACCGACCGGAAACGCACGGAGATGGAACTTCGCAATATGCAGAGGATAGAATCCATCGGGGTTCTGGCCGGCGGCATAGCCCACGATTTCAACAATATGCTCACGGGCGTGACCGCCAACCTGTCCCTGCTGCAGGAACGCGGGCCCGGCGGCGCGGATACCAAGGAAGTGATCAGGGAGACCCTGGGCGCGGTTTCCAGCGCCCAGAACCTTACGCAGCAGCTGCTCACTTTCGCCAAAGGCGGAAAACCGGTCAAGAGGCCGCTGGACATAGGCAGACTGGCGGCGGATTCAGCCGGCTTTTCGGTGCGTGGCTCGCGCTGCAAGTGCCGGGTGGACCTCGCCCCGGACCTGAAGTGGGTGAGCGCGGACGAAGGCCAGATGAAGCAGGTAATAAACAACATCGTAATGAACGCCGTCCAAGCCATGCCCGACGGCGGCGAGATAACGGTCAGAGCCGACAACCACTCCGTCCCCGCGACTGGTGAACCGGGAACTCTTCCGCCTGGAGAATACGTGCGGATCACCATTTCCGACAAGGGCATAGGCATCTCCGCGAGCCACATCGCGAAAATATTCGAACCGTGTTTCACCACCAAGACCAGAGGGCACGGACTGGGGCTGGCCATGGTCTATTCCATAGTCAAGAACCACGGCGGCCATATAACGGCCGCCTCGGAACCGGGCCGGGGCTCGACCTTCGTCGTTCACCTGCCGGCCACCGCCGAACCGAGCGCCGCGCCCGGCGTACTCCCCTTTCCGGCAATATCCCCCCCGGCTGGAGCGCGCATACTCGTAATGGACGATGACGAGATCGTGCGGAAAGCCGCCGGAAGGCTGCTGTCCGCCCTGGGTTACGGGTACATATGCGTCAAGGAAGGAGGAGAGGCCCTGCGCCGCTATTCCGAGGCGGAGGCGGCCGGAAAACCCTTCTTCGCGGTCATAACCGACCTGACGGTGCCGGGAGGCATGGGAGGGACGGAACTGGCGGCGGAATTGAGAAAAAAACACCCGGGGGCGAAGGTGGTTGTCTCCAGCGGCTACTCCGAAGACCCGGTGATGTCCGACTACCGTCTGAACGGCTTCGACGCGGTGCTCAGCAAACCGTACAAGTTCGAGGAATTAAGGGCCGTGCTGGCCGAATTATCCGGGTCCGTGCGGGAAGAGAAACGCGGGTAGAGCGCGGACTATCTGCACGGATAAGCGGCGACCCCCTCTCTGAGCGAGAGGACAATTTCCTCCTCCGACGAGGTCAACGGCGTTATGCCGGAATCGGAATAATACCAGGCCTTGATCCGCGCATAGAAGAAGCGCCTGAGCTCAGGGTCCTTTATGTCGCTTCCGGGGTTGCGGGTAAGTTCCCGCGGCCTGAGCCTGCCGGTCTTCAGCTGCATCGCGGTGTTTCGGGCCTCCAGCTCGACGGCCATCCGGACCGCCCGCGCCTCTTCAGCGTTCAGACGTTCGCAGGGGGATACCGCCATGAAGCCTTCCGGAAGAAGGGGCTCCGGCGCGTCCAGCTCCACGTCTATGTTCATGGAATCGTCGAAGCTGTCCCAGGAGGGGGCGCGGTCGTCCGTCCAGTCCTTGGATATCTTTCGGGTGACGGCTTTCACGATGCTGCCGTCCTGAGCGTCTACAAGCCTGGCGTTGACCTCCACCGTCCTGTTGTCCAGCTCGATCACGGACCCGGTCACGACCGCGTCGGCGCCCAGCACGGCTCCTATCCGGCGCACGGTGCCGCTGTCCGCCACTCCCTGGGCGTGCATACTCTGCTCCTTCAGCACCGCGTCGAGCCGGGACCGTTCCACGACCTCCACGCCCCTCGCCGAGGCGATCTCTGAGGTTAGGCGTTCCGTAACTATGGAACTGGCCCTGGTCTTTTTTCCGGATTCGGAGGTCAGCGGCATGACCGCTATACGGCGGAGCGAACGGCCCGCTGAAGCGGAGGCCATATGTCTGGCCAGGAACCGGTAGCCCTCCCACCCGGCCCAGAGGGAGCCGGCCGTCACCAGCAGGAGAAGAAAAGTCTTTTTCTGCGATCCCATGAGTTCCCGCCGGCCTCGGCCGCGCTTCAATAGCGTTCTTTACCCGGAGGAAGGACCTCTCGCCCCCAGTCGGATGATTTGGCCCCCATTTCAAGGACCAATTCCCCCCCCGCAGCTATATCGGAGTGCTCTATCCAGGCCTGAACGAACGGCTTGCCGTTGAGCGAAGCGGACCGGATATATCTGTTCCGGGAGGATAGGCGCCGGGCGGATATTCGGAATGTCCTTCCGTTCTCCAATCTAAGGACCGAACTCCTGACCAGCGGTGCATGAATGAGATAGTACGAGTGGCCGGCGTTGGGGTAAAGGCCGAGCATATGGAACGCCAGCCATGAGGACATGGCCCCGGAATCGTCGTTCCCGGGTATCCCGTCTGGAGCGGAGCTGTAATGCCGGGCTATCACCGAGGCGACGCGTTCTCCGCTCAGGTCGGGACGTCCTATCCAGTGGTAGAGGCAAGGAGTGAGGAACGAAGGTTCGTTGCTCACGTTGTAGTACCCGCTGTCGAACAGAGTGTCCAGACGCTTGCGGAAAGCCTCTTTTCCGCCGCATTTCTCTATAAGGCCCGGCACATCGTGGGGTCGGGTAAAGAAATTCGGTTGATTTTCAATCATTACAGACCAAGCTTCTTTTTGTTCGAATTAGTCCTTCGGCCCACAATAATAGCGATTCCGGATTTGAACCCGCTCGGCTATGCCTAAGCATCGTTCTTAAGATTCCTGCCATGGATTCCATTGTGTTCGTTGTAGTGGGTAATTTAAGATTTGGATAATCCAAGAAGGTCCTATAGAACCCCGTACAATTCAGAAACCCTCTTATTGTCGCACGTATACGCTTTGTAGCCATATCGCCTATTGAAAACAATTCGAGCTGCTTCATTACAAGGTTCAATCTTCTTGGATCTGTTGTCCTTAAGGCGCAGGATACCAGATTAAATATCTCGATCCGGCAGGTGCCGCCTTTAAGCTCTCTCTG
>JAKLEK010000092.1 GCA_022703115.1 Elusimicrobiota bacterium | reverse complement strand
GGTAGGGGTCCGAACTTATCTGAAAGAAAAGCGTTCCGACCGCTTCCCCCCCTTTCCAGGGCCTTTCCCCGGTGAGCAACTCGTACAGCGTCACTCCGAGTGAGAACAGGTCGGCGCGGCCGTCGACTTTCTTGCCGGCGATCTGCTCAGGGCTTATGTAATACGGTGTGCCGAGCACGGTACCCGTAGCTGTCTTCGATGAGGCCTGCAGCCTGGCTATGCCGAAATCCGCCACCCTCAGTTCCCCGTTCTCGAGCAGCATGATGTTCGCGGGTTTTATGTCCCGGTGTACGACGCCGTTCCTGTGGGCGTAATCCAGGGCTTCGGCGGAGGTGGCGATATACTCTAGCGTTTTTTCCACCGGCAGCAGATTTCCCTTCGTCGCCCACTTCTTCAGGTCCTCGCCTTTCAGCAGTTCCATGGCCATATAGGCTATGTCCTGCTCCTCTCCCGCGTCGTATATCTTCACGATATTGGGATGGGACAGGTTCCCGGCGGCCTGGGCCTCTCGGAAGAAGCGGTCCTTCATCTCCTTGAGGGTCTTCTCGTCCATCCCTTCCTCGAACCGCAGGGTCTTTATCGCAACGGTCCTGTTTATCTTGGGGTCGCGGCCAAGATAGACTATGCCCATGGCGCCCTTTCCGAGCTCCTTGGTTATTTCGTAGCGTCCCAGGGTAGGGATCGTGGATGAGCCGGCGACGAGCATCGTGGAGTCGTTGGTCCCCTTGCCTATGGCTCCGCCGAAGACCGCCCCTTCGGACGCTTTGGTGAGCAGTTCTATCTTGTTCTTTATATCCTTGTAGTCCGGGTCCTTGGCCGAGATATGCCCGTATACGGCGACCGCCTTGTTGAACTGGCGTTTCCTTTCGAAATCCAGCGCCAGGTTGTAGAGCAGCTCTTTCATCCCGTCGTCGACCGGACAGCTCCTGAACTTCTCGAAGGCCAGGTCCAGCATGCCCTGGCCCTGGAATGAAAGCCCGAGCATTTTGTTGGTCTCTATCGCGGAGACTTCGATAAGTTCCTTGCGCTTCTCGGTCGAGAAGAACCGCTTGCTGACTATGAATATGTATCCCGCGATCAGCAGGAAGGCGGGATACGCGGTCTTGACCCACATGCCCTTGCTTGAGAACAGGAAAACGCCGCTCCCTATCAGCGCGATCAGCAGCAGGGAGGCGAACACCGCTCCGAGTCCGGCTTTCATCCTGGGCAGAAGAAGGGTTATGAAGAGGCCGATAAGAGCGATCAGTCCCGGTTCCAGCTGCGAGGCCCACTCGGGACGGGTCACGAAGTGGCCGTGCAGGATGTTCTCCGTGACGTTCGCGGAGAATTCCACTGCCGGCAGGTTCCTTTCCACCGGCGTCACGTACAGGGTCCCTATTCCCTGGGCGGTCAGGCCTATAAGGACTATCTTGTCCTTGAAAGCTTCCGGCACCACTTTCCCGTTGAGGACGTCGTAGAAGGAATAGTATTTGAAGGAGGAGCCGCGCTCGTTGAAGGCTATGTGAATGGCCGAGGCGTCGTCCAGGGTCACTTTCCTTCCTCCCAGGGTCAGGAGCCGTCCAGGGGTGATCGACGCTTCCGACGGTTTGAGCTTAAGGTAGGTCCTGGCCAGTTCCTCCGCGAAGGACGGATAGAAACTCTTATTGTAAGGTATGAAAGGGTATTCTTTCCTGACGCTGCCGTCGTTGTCGTTGAAGATGTTCACGTGCCCGACGCCGGCGGCCGAAGAAGCCAGCACCTGTATGGGGACCGTAAGGTCGGACCCTTCTATGACCGGGTCCGTCGCGTCGAAGGACGGGGCCACGCCCGCCGCGTACTGCTTCAGCCAGTCAGGCTCCGGGGGAAGCTTGGCCACTATCTCGTCCGTTTTAAAGTACATGGGGAGGACCACGTTCCCCGCTCCCGCTATCGCGGCCGCCAGCTTGGCGTCGTTGTCCATGTCGTCCCTGATCTCGGAAAGCATCTTCTCGAAAGGGGAGTCCTTCGTGGTCTCTTTTATCTTCTTTTCCGCCAGGAGCTGCGCGTATCTGCTGCGCAGCCTGTCGGTCGCCGTTTCCAGGTCCCTGTTCCGTTCCGGTTCGGAGAACAATATGTTCAGGCCGATGACGGCCGGTTTCGCCGCTTCGGTCGAGAGCCGGGTGAGCATTTCCGCTATGTTGGACCGCGGCCAGGGCCAGCGGCCGATCTTGGCGATGCTGTCGTCGTTGATCTCGATTATCGCTATCTCGCTCTTGGCCGGCGGCCGGGCGTTGAGCTGGGTCCTGAAATCGTAGAACTTAAGTTCCAGAGGTTCTATGCCGGTCCCGGAATAGTAGAAGAACAGCGCGGCAAGAGTCATGCCCACGCCCCACAGAATGTTGGAGAAAATAAATTTTTTCATCGGCTAAGCCTCCGAAAGCTGCGCGGCGCCTCCGCCGGCGCGCTTTTCGCACGATATCTCAGTCGCCTGCCTGCGGTTCGTCCCACCGGCCGGTAACGACGTTCTCCATGAAAAGAAGGTTCGCCATTACAAGCAGGAAAAAGGACAGGATCAGCAGCCCGGCGGTTTTCAGCGTGTTGCGTTCTATCTTCGCGGCCAGCATCTTGTAATAAGCGGCGGTCGCGGCTCGGGCGTGGGCGCGGCGTTCCGTCTGGGACATGGCCGTCCGCGTGTCGCCCGTCGCCTGTTCCATGGCGTCCCTCTCCTCCTGTCCGAACCCCGCGCGCTCGTAGGCCATCTGCAGCGAATTCTCGCGGCGGTGCTCCTCCATCTCGATCTGCTTGCCCACGAAAGCGTCCACGTGCGGCGCGGTGAACATGGCCAGCGCCAGCGCGTTGGCGGCCAGGAAGAGCAGAGGGGCGCTGAAAAACACTGAGCGCCTGTGAGTCAGGGCGGCGGCCGTTCCGGCAAGGGAGGCCCCGGCGGCCAGCATCAGGTAATTGTTGCGCGGCAGGGGCGTGCCGCCTAGATATGCGCAGGTGAGGGCCAGAGAGGCGAGGAAGGCCGCCAGGGAGGCCGTTTTCGCGGCCCAGTGCTCCCTGAGAGAGAGGTTGGAGGCGGCGATGAAGAGACACAGGGAATAAACTGGAAAGTTATGGTGAGACATCGCGTAGGAAGACGCGGAGCCCAGAGCGAAGAAGGCCTTCGCCGCCGCGGCCTGCGCCCCATCGTAAGGAAGGTACGCGGCGCAGGCGTAGGCCGAGATGGCGGCCAGGGCCAGCATGGATAAGCGCGCCACGGAGGCGCGAGCCGGCCGGAAAAATACGGACAGGCCCAGGAGCGCCGTTCCGGCGATAAGCAGCGATCCGGCTTCCGCGGGGGCCGAAGCAAGCGCGGAGCGCATGGAACGCAGTACCCCCGGCTCCGGGGTCCCCGCCGCTCCGGACAGCAGGAAACAGGCGATGGATGAGCACGTTACGGCGCAGTATATCAGGACCTTCGCGGCTCCGCCCAGGTCAGGCGTCCCGGCGAAGAGGCCTTTCTTTTTCTCCGCGGCGGCCGGCGCTGGGGCGGGCGCCGGAGCCGGAGCGGGAAGCGGAGTTCCTTGCGCCGCCGGCGCGGCTTCGGAAGCCGCAAGGTGTTCGGAGAGCCCGGGAATTTCTATGGTGGAGGAAGCCCCGTTCTTTTCCGCGGACCGTAGTCTTTTGATGTCCTCCATGACCTGGTCCGCGCTCTGGTACCTGTCCTTGGGGTTCTTGCGCATCAGCAGGTCCAGCACGCGCGAGACCCACAGGGGCATTTCCGGCCTGAGGACCATGATGCTGGGCAGGGCCTCGCCTATGTGCTTGTGCACCACCTCTATGTAGGTCTTTCCTTCGAACGGATATTTTCCGGTGAGCAGGTAGAAGAAAGTGGCCCCGGCCGAGTAAAGGTCGGCCCTGTGGTCGACCTGGCCCGCCAGACCCTGCTCCGGGGACATGAAGTAGGCCGTGCCTATCATCTCTCCGGCCATGGTAAGCAGCTTTTCCTCGCTTATGCTTCGCGCTAGGCCGAAATCCACTATGATCGGATGTCCGTCGCTGCCCAGCAGGATATTGGAGGGTTTTATGTCCCTGTGTATGATGGCCTTGGAATGCGCGTGCTTAAGCGCGTCGAAGACCTCCATCATGATATCGGCCGCCGCATCCGGCCCCATCGGGCCGTCCTTGGCGATAATATCCGCCAGGCTGACGCCCTCTATGAAGGACATGACGATGTAGTGGAAGCCCTGTTCCTGGCCGAAACTGTATACCCGGACTATGTTGGGATGTTCGAGCTTGGCCGCGGAGCGGGCCTCGCGCATGAAGAACTCGACGTTGCGGGTTTCCCTGGCGAGTTCCGGGGAGAGTATCTTGACGCAGACGACCTTGCCGAGGGAGAGATGGTCCGCCGTATAAACGGCTCCCATTCCGCCCTGTCCGATCTTCTTTATGATCCGGCAGCCGGCTATAGTGGAGCCCGCCAGACCGTCCGAACCGCTCATCTTGTTCTCCCGGGGTTCCGTTTAGATGCGTCTGTCCCTGACGCATATGCTGCCCTTGCGTCCGCTCAGGTCCTTCGCGTAGCGTTTTAATTCGGCCGCGGTCTTGACCAGTTCCCCGTAGTGGCGCAGAGCCTTGGGGATGACGACCGCGATGGTCAGCGACATTATCGGGAAAGTGCGCGTCTTGTTCTTCCTGTCGAGGGTGACTATGAAGCCGCGTTCCCTGTCTTCCGGCGTGTAAAAGCCCGTTATGGTGCGGTCGAACTCCCTGGCCGCCTCTCCCCCCGTTTCCTCGATAGTTTCCGGACCGGTCACAAGCACGAAGTCGTCGCCGCCCACGTGCCCGAGGAAGTAATCCCCGCCGGCGCGCTTTTTAGCGGTCTCGCTGATGATCGACGCGATGTGCTGTATGACCACGTCGCCCTTGGCGTAGCCGTACACGTCGTTGTACGCCTTGAAGTTGTCCGCGTCGATGTAGGCGAAGGCGAACGGCGTGTCGGCCGCGATGCGTTTCTGGATGTACTCCTCTATCGCGGGACTGCCGGGCAGATGGGTAAGCGGGTTGAGGGCGGTGTCCGCGCTCTTTCGCATTATTATCCTGTTGATGCGGGCGCGCAATTCGCGCACATCGAAGGGCTTGGTCACGAAATCGTCGGCCCCGAGTTCTATGGTGTTGACCTTGGCGTCGGTCTCCGAGACGCCGCTGAGGATGATTATCGGGATATCGCGGGTGTCGGGGTTTACCCGGATGCTCTTGCAGAGGGAATACCCGTCCAGCCCCGGCATCCGCAGGTCCAGAAGGATGAGGTCCGGTTTGTTCCCGGCCAGGTAGCGGAGGACCTCGTCGCCATCGTAGAGCGTGACGACCGTGTAATCGTATTTCTTCAGTACCGCGGAAATGAGCGGCCCTACGTTCGGATCGTCGTCGACCACCAGTATCGTTCTGTTTCCCAAACGACCCCCAGAGACAACCGGTAGAAATGCCCGCGTCTGCAGCGGCGCGCCGTCACGCACAATTATAAGATAAATAAGGGGCGGGCGCAATCCCGTTCAGGGGCCGCGGCCGGGCGTTTTTTCCCCGCTTCCGGCCTTTCGCGGCCGTTCCGGACCGGGGGAGGCTTTTCAGCGGCCCGCCTGCCGGCGAATATGATATAATCGAAAAGCTTAAAAGTCCCAAAAAACAAAAAACGCCGGGGGTGCGGAATGCGCGTAAAGACATATTCCACTTTCGACATAGCCAGAATGCTGGAGATAGTTCCGGGTACTGTGGCCAATTGGGTGGATAAAGGACGGCTTAGGGCGTTCACTACTCCGGGAGGACACCGGCGCGTATCCAGGGAGGACCTGGTGTCGTTCCTGAAGAAGAACTCTATGCCGATGCCGAAACAGATGTCGGTGGCTTCCGACCAGAAGCGGGTGCTGGTCGTGGAGGACGATGAGAAGCTGCTCAATCTGATCGTCAAGGCGTTCAGGCGGATGAAGGTGCAGCGTCTGGCGGCCAGTTATCGCTGCCTGCTCGACACGCTGCAACGCTGCAGCCCCTGCGGCAGCGGCGAGTCGGCGCGGCTCGTGCTGTTGACGCCAGGCCCGTACAACGAAACCT
>JAKLEK010000091.1 GCA_022703115.1 Elusimicrobiota bacterium | reverse complement strand
AAGGCCGGAGGCGAGCGCCTCAGCAAGAGCTCGCCGAGGCGGGGTCGCGCACGGCCGCTATGCGGACGATGCGTGACAGGCCCGGCTTTAGCGCGTGCCATTAGTATGGCACGTGCCCGGGCCGCAAGGCCGGAGGCGAGCGCCTCAGCAAGAGCTCGCCGAGGCGGGGTCGCGCACGGCCGCTATGCGGACGATGCGTGACCGTGAACATTGCGTTGCCATAAAACACAAAGCCCCGGGGGTTTCACCCGGGGCAAGGTCCTGATATTTCTAATCTCAGGTTCGGATCTTTTAAATCTTTAAATGAGTATACCAAACACCTTATATCGTGTCAACATTTATTTTCACCTTTCCCCCTTCTTGACTGAAGCCGTTGTAAATTTTAGAATCCCTATGCGGCGCGGGGCGGACCCTGGGCCTGGTGATCGGCTAAAAGCACATCCGAGCAGGTTTTTTCAGCGGACTGACGACGGACGGCACGGAGAACCATACACATGAAAACATCTTACCCGCACATAAGTTCTCGCATCTTCCCGGCGGTTACCATACTCGCAGCGGCGCTCTTCGCGACCCCGCTACCGGCCACGGCCCAGATCCCGACCTTCGCCTCCGGGAACGGAATAACCGTCCAGAGTTCCGCCCAGTACCCGAACGGAAGCCGCACGGTAGTGATCAACATCGCCACCCCTCTGATCTCTAAAAAAGCTATCCGGGTCGGCTCCCATCAGGTCTGGATAACCCTGCCGAAAGATTACTCCTCCGCCAAAAGCAAACGCTATCCGGTCCTATACCTCCTGCACGGCGGCGGCGACGGCTGGGCCGGGCAATGGGTCAGCGGCGGTGGGAAGATAGAGGAGCTCACCAATGGCCTGGACCTCATAGTCGTTATGCCGGAGGGCGGAAAGGTCGGCTGGTACACCGACTGGGTCAAACAGGTCGGCGGAGAACAGAAGTGGGAATCATTCCACATCAACCAGCTTATTCCGTGGATAGACGCCAACCTCCGGACCGACGCCTCCCGGAACGGCCGCGCCATAGCCGGACTCTCAATGGGCGGGTTCGGAGCGCTTCATTACGCCTTCCGGCATCCGGACCTGTTCTCCTACGTCGGAAGCTTCTCCGGCGCGGCCGATCTACAGGAACCCGCCACCCAGCTTACCATCGCCGAACAGTCCGTAGTGAACGGCTTCCTCCCGAACGGCGCCTTCGGCCCGGTCATAAGCGGCAACTGGAAGGTGCACAACCCGTTGAGAAACGTGGAAAAGTTCCGCGGGCTTAACATCGCCATGTACGCCGGCTCGGGCGCGCACGACCTGGACGTGATAGAACGCACCATGGGATTCTCGACCTACAGGTTCCATCAGCGGCTGGATGAGCGCGGCATTCCGAACACATTCTGGATGTACGGCAGGCCCAAAGGCACCACCGGCTGCAACGGCGGACATAACTGGGGATGCTGGAGCTTCGCTCTGAAGGATATGCTCCCGAAGATGATGGCAGCGCTGTCTAAACCAGGCGGCCAGTCAGGCGCCGCCCCCGCGACCACGCAGAAAAGCAAAACGGTGCGCCCGACGCTCAAGCGGCTCTGATCGCCCGCTAACCAAGCGAATAAAAGCGGATGCCCCGGGAGACTCCCGGGGCATCCGCTTTTAGTGATCACTTATAGAAAGTATAGGTAACTTTTTTCGGCAGCAGGAACGGGTATGAAGGGAAAGTGAACTTGCGCGTTTCGCGCTCTTTCCCCCCCAGTTCTCGTACAAGCAGAGCCTTGTATTCCTGAGAGCGGTCGTTCACCAGGCCGCACACCGCTTCGTCCGGATCCCCGCTTGAAAGGGCGGAACCGATCTCTCCGTTCCTGCTCATAAGGACTTCGAACGCGGCGGCCACCGCCCTGGCGTCGGTCTCGAAAGGGCTGCTCATGTACGCGGCGTCGCCGCCGTCGCCGGACAACAGGCCGTCGCGAATAGTGGAACTGTACGCCTGCAGGAAATCCTGCGGCGGACCGAAGACCCCGGCCTGGGCCACGTGCTTCATCTCGTGGGCCAGCCAAACCATCCCGGACTTGGTCCGGGTATCCAGCTCTCCCGAAGGGAAGAACATCTCGCTTCCTATCGTTACGCCGTACTTGCGTTTCAGGGCTATATGCACTATGCCGGTCATTACGGGGTCGTGGGCGACCATGGCCGGAAAGCCGTTGACAACCTTTCCGTCGTTAAGAGCCTGGTCCTTGTAGAAAAGTCCAAGCAGGCACTTTTCGTGCCGTGACAGCTGCCTGCTATCCGCCGCGGCGAGCGGGGAATAAAGGAACAGCGCGGCGGCGGCCGCCGCCAGCATGGTCCTCGCGCATATAACCCGTCCCGGTTCCATACGGATATAGTCTAGCTCCCGCCATCTAAAATGGCAAGGGCCCTCCGGACGCCGGGTCCGGCCGGGTCATGCCGGAGGCTTTTGGCCGTTCCTGAAAAGCGAAAGCCGCCGGGGAAGCCCGGCGGCTTTTACGCGGCGGAACCGGAGGACGCTCAAACGCCGAGCAGGTCGATTATCTCGCGATAGTCCGCGGTCTTCTTCGGATACCGCGCCAGATTATCCGCCGCCAGATCGGCGGCGCGCTTCCCGGCCTTATTCACGGCGTCCTTATCGGCCTTCTTCGCCGCCAGGAACCTCACTATATCGGCGTTACCGCGCATTGCCGCCAGCATCAGAGCAGTATTCCCCTGCGCGTCCGCGGACGATATAGGCGCTCCGGCCTCCGCCGCCCGCTCCGCGACCAGCGGCAGCCCGCTCCAGGAAGCCCACATCAGCGCCGTCCAGCCGTCCTTATCCATGGCGGCGGCATCGGCTCCGTTCCTGATAAGCAGTTCGGCGAACTCCGCGCGTTTCTTATCGGTCTCCGCCAGGCGCTCCTCGCTGTTGAAATTGGCGTAAGCCGCCCACATAAGCGGAGTTCGGCCCAGCTCGTCCGCCCCGTTGGCCAGGGACGACGCATAGCTCGCGGCGTCAGTATAGCCGCCGGAAGAAGCCTGAAAGCCTTTTTCCCCCAGCAGTTCGCCGGCGCCCTTGATATCCCCCTGCAGAACCGCCGTTACCAGCGGATTGACCTCCGAGGTCTTCTTGAGGGACTTGAAGAACCTGCCGCAGAGCGTAACGAAGATCGTCGAGACGATGAGCAGTATTACCGCGTCCTTGAGGATCACCGTATAGCGTTTCATGACATCACCTCGTCCGGTTCGCTCGAAGGGGATTCCGGCACCCCGTGGACCTCATGCTTCTTCTTCTCTTTCTTCGGCGCGAGGATGTTCTTCATGGCGAGCACGGCCACCGGGCTGAGCAGCGCCAGGGCGAAGTAGATCATCCACATGAATTCGGGACTCTGCCGGTAGCCGATATTCCCGGAATCTATCTTCGCCCGTATGCCGTCGTAAGAGTAGCCGGCGATCAGGATGCCGCTCAGGAAGCCGTTTATCGGCTTCGCTATGAACATCGGCAGGGCCGAGAGCCCCATATAGGAGGCCACCTTGTCCTTCGGCGCCACCACCGAGATATACTCCGTGAACCTCGGTGAGAAGATCAGTTCCCCAACGGCGAACACGATGATCTGGGCGCAGATAACGAAGATATACGCCTGGGTCATGTTATGCACCCCGGGCACGGAGAGCATCCACTGCGCCGGGACGGCCATGAAGAGCAGCGAGAAGGCGGAGATGGTCATGCCCACCACTATCAGCTTGAAGGTCGCGAAGCGGTTGATGACCGGTATCAGCAGTATAAGTCCCGTGACTATGATGGTCGGATTTATTGAGTTGGCCAGGCCCAGTTCGAAATCCGTATAGAGCACCCGGGTGTAGTACTTCGGCATTATCAGGAACTGGTTGGTGAAGATAAGCCGCACGCCGAGCGTCAGAGCGAGAAAAAGGATCAGCTTCAGGAAAGCGCTCTCCTTCCAGACCTCCATGAAGATGGCCAGCGGTCTTTTGCCGGTGTCCGCGCTGGCCCTCTCGTCCTCCTCGGCGTAGTTGTGCTCGTCCATGAAGCTGGACGCTATAAAGCAGCCGGCCGCCATCAGCCCGCCGAAAACCAGAATGGCCAGATTGCCGTTCACCTCGCCCAGCCATTTCCTGAACCCGTCCGTTATCAGGGCACCGGCCAGGATAGCCCCTATGTTCATTATCAGATAGTACACATTGAAGCCGGTGGAACGGTTGGATTTATTGGTGAACCGGCGGATACCCACAGGGACCGCCGTCACCATGAAGGCGGTGCCGAGGGAAAGGATGATTATCATCGTCATTACGGTATAGGTAAGCGCCGGCCCTTTTAGGAACACCGGGGCTATCCCCATCCCGGCCCGCGACACCAGCTGAAGCAGGCACGCGATGAAGAAAGTCTTTTTCAGGCCTATAGCGTCGCAGATGGAACCGGAGGCGAGAACGAAAGCCGTGATGTAGAGCGTCCAGATCCCCACCCACGCGCCGGAATCGACGTCGCTGAAGCCGCAGTTCACGGTAAGATAAAGGGTTATAACGTTGATTATCGAGAAATACGCCAGACCGTCCATGAACTGGATGGCGTTGGTTATCCAGAACTCTTTCGTCGCGGTCTTAAGAACCTTGAACTCCGAAAAATAGCCCTTAGCCTTTTGGATCATGTGGATCGGCTCCTTTAATGCACCAGCTTACCCTATGCGCATTAAACTCTAGCATTTTAAGCCCCGCCCTGAACGGACAGTTTGCCGGAGCGCCGCAGCGCCGCTGTGACGCGGGCCATGACCACCGGGCCTTTAAAGGGCTTGATGATGTAGTCGTCCACCCCGAGCTTGAAAGCCATTTCCTGGCTCTTGTCGGAGGTCTCCGTGGTCAGCATGATTATCGGCAGTTCGCTTAAGCCCAGGGTCTCGCGGACGCCTTTAACCAGGGCGTAACCGTCCAGACGGGGCATATGCAGGTCCGTGACCAGCAGGTCCGGCTCCGTTTCGGCGATCGCGGCCAGCGCGGCCTCGCCGTCGGCCGCCTCGGCCGCTTCATAGCCGGAAGACTCTATGAATTTACGCATCAGCATGCGCAGGATCTTATCGTCGTCCGCCACCAGCACCCGGGGCCGCTTCCCGGCGGCGGCGCCGCCGGGTTTCGCCGGAGAAGGCTGCGGCTCAGCGGTCCGGACCGCGGCGGGGGGCGCAGGCGCCGGCTCCTGCCGGCCGCGGGCGGAGGGCTGCGCTCCGAGAGAGATATAAGGTGCCGCCTCTGGCAGATCCGTCCTCCCCTCGGAGAGAGCCCACAGGGCGTCGCAGGTCATTGTTCGCAGGGCCTTATCCTCCACCGCCAGGCGGGTCAGCTCCGCGTCCGTGGCTCCGGAATTAATAAGGTCCCGGACATGCGGCGTAACGGTAAGGACCTCCACGATGGAAGTGCGGCCGGCATACCCCGTGCCTTCGCAGTTCTTGCAGCCGACGCTCTTGTAAAGCGCGCGTTTGAACCCGTATCCGGCCATCGCGGCCAGCAGTTCGGGGTTCGCCTCGCCTTCCGGCACCTGCCTGGCGCAGGCCGGGCACAGCCGGCGGACAAGCCTTTGCGCGGTCACGGCCAGAAGGCCGGGGGATATCTTGAACCGGTCCACGCCCATATCCACCAGACGGGAAACGGCGGAAACGGTATCGTTGGTATGCAGGGTCGAGAACACCATATGCCCGGTCATGGCCGCCTGGAAAGCGATATCGGCGGTCTCCCGGTCCCGTATCTCGCCCACCATTATCACGTCAGGGTCCTGCCGGAGCACAGATCTGAGCACGCCGGAGAAAGTCAGCCCCTGCTTCTCGTTGACCTGCACCTGGTTGATGCCGGCCAGCTTGTACTCTATGGGGTCCTCCACGGTCACGATATTGGTGCTCTCGCTGCGGGTCTTGTTAAGCACGGAATAGAGTGTCGTGGTCTTGCCGGAACCGGTCGGTCCGGTGACCAGCACTATCCCCTGGGGCGCGCCGAGGCAGGAGTCGATAGCCCCTGCCACTTCGGGAGAAAAGCCGAGTTTCTCGAAAGGCACTTCTGCCGCCCGCTGGT
>JAKLEK010000090.1 GCA_022703115.1 Elusimicrobiota bacterium | reverse complement strand
CATAAGCGGGGCCATGGGCTGCGCCCTCGGCCAGATGGCCGCCGGCATATCGCTTCGGAGCAAGAAACTTGACGAGGCGCACCGGCCTTCCCTGGTCAGGACCAGCGCCAGACTGGGAGAACTGCGCGGGGAACTGCAGAACTGCGCGGCCGAGGATTCGCTGGCCTTCGAAGGGTACATGAAGGCGCTGAAGATCCCCAAGGAAGATCCTTCCCGTAAGGCCGAACTCCAGAAGGCGCTGATGCACGGCATGGAAGTGCCCCTCAGGACTGCCAGGACCGCGGCAGCCGCGCTCAAGGAACTGGGCCAATGCCCGGGCATCGCCCCGCACGTAATGTCCGATTATAAGAGCGCGGTCTACCTTCTGGAAGCGGCCGTGAAATGCGCGGCCGAGAACGTGTACATAAACGCCGGCTCGCTGGAAGACAAGACCGCGGCGCGGAAAATGGTGGAAGAAGCCAGGGGCTGCGTGTCCCCGGCTGTACCGGCCTGAAAGACGGCCCCGGACAGGATATCCGAGAGACAGGAGAACAACGATGCCTAGCATGGACGCCATATCGAGGAACCTGATGCTGGACAGCCTCAGGGATTACGCCAAAAAACATATCCCGTACGACCTCATCCGCGATAAGGACCAGGCCAACGAATTCCCGGCCGAGATACTGAAGGACATGTACGACCACTCCATCCTCGGAGTGCACCTCCTGCTGGTGCCGGAGGAACACGGAGGGGTCTCCGGCGGAACCTACGACATCTACCGCATCTGCGAACTGCTCGCCCATATTGACCTCGGCATAGCGACCTCGGTCTTCGCGACCTTCCTCGGCACCGACCCCCTGAACGTCGGGGGCACCGAGGACCAGAAGAAGAAATGGCTGCAGCGTATAGCCAAAGAGAACCTGATGGTGGCCTACGCCGCCACCGAGCCGGACGCCGGTTCGGACCTGATCAACCTGCGCACCCGCGCGGAGCACGTGCTGAAGAACGGCCAGCTGGCCGGATACCGGATCACCGGCAACAAGCAGTGGATCTCCAACGGCGGCGTCGCCGACCTCTATACCGTCCTGGCCATGGCGTCCGGCGGGCCGTGCTGGTTCCTGGTAGAAAGGGACATGGAGGGATTCTCTCCCGGCAAGCACGAGGATAAACACGGCATAAGGCTTTCCAATACCGCCAGTCTCGCTCTGGACGGGGTCTATGTTCCCAAGGAGAACCTGATCGGCGGAGTCGAGGGGCAGGGGCTGCTGCAGGCCCAGGCCGTTTTCGGTTATACCCGGGTGATGGTGGCCGCTTTCGGGCTCGGCGCGGGCTGGGAGGCCGTGGAACAGGCCGTGCGCTACAGCCAGCAGCGCATACAGGCCGGCGGCCCCCTGTCGGACAAGCAGGGCTATATGCACAAGCTCATAGTCCCCCACGCGGTGAAACTGGAGGCGGCGAGGGCTTATATAGAGGACGTGGCCAACCGCCTCGATTCCGGAGAACACGGCCTTCAGACCGAAGGCGCCATAGCCAAGTATTCGGCCTCCGAGGCCGGCAACAGGGCCGCGGACGACGCGATACAGGCCTTCGGCGGCTACGGCTATACCCGCGATTTTCCCGTGGAGAAGATAAAGCGCGATATAAAGATCACCTGCATATACGAGGGCACCAGCGAGGTCCTGGAGATGACCATCTACCGGGGCCGCTGGCAGGAGCACCTCAAGACCCGGGGCCGCTATTATCTGGACATCGCCGACCGGATGGACGCCCTGCACGACCGCAATCCCAACACGGGCGCCAGGGCCGCCGGCCTCGCTCTCAGGACGCTGGCCGCGGTCATGGAGGAATGCCGCCTGCAGAAGCTTACCCGCCATCAGGCCGTCACCTTCAAGCTGGGCAGGCTTATCTCGGTCTGCGAGCTGGCTTACCTTTTCGCCGAAGCCTCCGCCAAGGAGAAGTACAGCGAGTCCGTGCGCTTCGACACCCAGGCCTGGCAGGCCATGGCGAGGATCTTCGCCAGGGACGCGGCCGTTCAGCTCGCGACCGAGGGGCCGGCCCTGGTGCTGGGCGCCGTTGAGAACGCCGCCAGCATGGCGTCGGCCGCGGATATGGACCAGGTTCGCGCCGTCCAGAAGGGCATGATGGAAGATATGGACCTGGTCGCCGCGAAACTGAAGCAGACTTTCAAGGCTCGGTAATCGAAGGAGAGCTCTTATGCACATAGCCGTATGCGTGAAACAGGTGCCCGACAGCACCGAAGTCAAGATCAATCCGGAGACCGGTACGCTCATCCGCGCCGGGGTGCCCAGCATCATCAACCCTTACGACCATTTCGCCCTGCAGGCGGCCATGGAGCTCAAGGCCGCCCACGGGTTCCGCGTGACCGTGGTCTCCATGGGCCCTCCACAGGCCAGGAGCGTGGTGCAGATGGGCCTGGCCCTGGGCGCGGACGACGGGGTCCTGCTCTCGGACATGGCTTTCGCGGGTTCGGATACCTGGTCGACCTCGTACGCCCTGGCGAAGGCGATGAAGAAGATCGGCAAGGTGGACATCATCCTCGCCGGCATGCAGGCCATCGACGGGGACACGGCGCAGACCGGCCCCGGCATAGCCCAGCAGCTCGGGATACCGCAGGTAAGCTTCTGCGTAAAGGTGGACGTGGACGGCAGGAAGCTGATAGTGCGCCGGCTGATAGACGGCGGCCATGAGATAGTCGAGACCAGAGCGCCCGCTCTGCTCACCATGATAATGCCGAAGGACTACGTTTCCAAATATCCGTCCTTCCCGGCGGTGCACTCCTCGCTCAAGAAGCCGTGCCATACCTGGTCGGCCGCCGACATAGGTGCGGAAGCGCAGTACCTCGGCCTAAAAGGCTCGCCCACCCAGGTCGCCAAAATATATCCTCCTCCCCAGCGGGAGAAAGCCGCCATGTCCGGCGGCAGTTCCCAGGAAGCCGTGGAGAAAATACTCGAGATACTCGCCCGGGAAAATTTCGTAGAGTAGGAGACAAGACACCATGATCAACGTATCGCCCAAATGCATAGGCTGCAATAAGTGCGTCCCTGTCTGCCCTTTCGCGGCCATCCAGCTGATCGACAAGAAGGCCGTGATAAACGAGGCCTGCACCCTGTGCGGGGCCTGCGTCCAGGTCTGTCCGGTCCAGGCCATAGAGATATCCCGGGAAGAGACCGCCACCCGCGATCTCGGCGGCTACAAGGGCGTCTGGGTGTTCGTGGAACTGGTGGAGGACAGGGCCGTAGGCGGCGCGGCGAAGGAAGGCGGCCAGCCCGCCCACGCGAAACAGGGCCGCAAGATACGCCCGGTCACCTTCGAACTGCTTTCCATAGGCCGCAAGCTGGCGGACCAGCTGGGCGAGGAACTTTGCGCGGTGCTGCTCACCGATAAGAATTACGGCTATGAGAAGGACCTGGGCGCTTACGGCGCCGACAAGGTATATCTCGTTGAGAACCCGGAGCTGTACGAATACAATACCGATATCTTTTCCACCGCCATCGTCGCCCTTACCCACAAGCATAAGCCCAGCATCATGCTGTACGGCGCCACCATCATGGGCCGCGATCTGGCCCCCAGGGTGGCCTCCTCGCTCTACACCGGCCTCACGGCCGACTGCACGGCTCTGGCCATAAAGGACGGCCAGCTGCTGCAGTCCCGTCCCGCTTTCGGCGGCAATATCATGGCCGACATCCTGAGCCCGCGTTCCCGGCCGCAGATGTCCACGGTAAGGCCGAACGTGATGAAACTGTCCGACCCTATCTACGGAAAGATCGCCGTGACCGTGAGAGAGGACATCAAGATCGACAAGGGGCTGAGGCGGGTGAAAGTGCTGGAGAGGAAGCTGGAGAAGGCCGACGCCGGCGTAAAGCTGGACGAGGCCAGGGTGATAGTTTCCGGCGGCCGCGGCATGAAGACGAAGGAAAGGTTCAAGCACCTGGAGGAGCTGTGCAGGCTCCTGGGCGGGGTGGTCGGCGCCTCCCGCGGCGCCGTGGACATGGGGCTGAAGGACAAGACCCACCAGGTCGGGCAGAGCGGCACCACGGTATCGCCCAAGCTCTATCTGTCGTTCGGCATCTCCGGCGCCGTCCAGCACATAGTGGGCATGAAAGCTTCCGACGTCATAGTAGCCGTCAACAATGACCCGGACGCGCCTATCTTCAACGTGGCGAAATACGGGATAGTGGGCGACGCTCACGAGATAGCGCCCAAACTGATCGAGGCGCTGAAGAAACGCAAACCGTGACCCTATTCAACCGCCTTCTGCTGATAATATTCGGCGCCGGTCTCATTCCGATACTGCCGACGGCGGGTTTCCTTTTCTATTACCAGTCGGTAGCCAAGGACAATATCCAGGTCCTTCACGAGAACGTCGCGCAGATGGCTTCCCTGATGATAAGCCAGAAAGCCGAGGAACTGGACCGGCGGATGCGCAATATGTGGGACGCCGGCAGCGACCGGGCGACCCCCGCCAGCCTGAAGAAGACCCTCGCGCGCAATCCGGAATTCCTTTTCATGGCTTTCACCGGCCCGGACGGCCGCGAACTCTTCAGCGGAGGGACCGACGAGATAAAGCGCCTGGCCGGTTACGTGGACCTGTCGCGCAATTCCCTGTTCAGGAAGGCCGAGGCCACCGGCAGGACCCAGATAGGCGGCTTCGAACTCATATATAACCTTCCCATCTGCCGGCTCGTCTATCCCATGGCGAACGGCCGCTACGCGTTCGCCGTCATAAACCTGCGGGACCTTTTCGTCAGGCTGGAAATGCAGAAAATGGGCGGTACCGGAGGGGTCTTCGTGGCCGACTCCGAAGGCCGGGTGTTCTCCATCCTCGGGGAGTCGTACAACATAGAAAGGGAAGGCCTCAAGCGCCTCTTCTCCGGGCCTTCCAGGAGCTCTCGCGGGCTTACCGGGACGGGCGGGACCCGTTACCTGGGCTCCTACGCGGAAGTTCCCGGCCTCGGTTTCTACGCGCTGGCCCTGCAGGACCGCTGGGAGGCCTTCAAGGGTATAAACCTGATCACGTCCCTGATAGCTTTTTTCCTGCTTGGTATCTCGACCGTTTTCTATTTTTCCGCGCTCCTGCTCAGCCGCAGGCTGGTGAACCCGGTGAGCGAGCTGATCGAAGGCGCGTCCCGCGTCGCGAGGAAGAATTTCAAGCTGCCGGTTAAGGAATACGCCGATATAACCGAGATGTCGGCGCTGCTCAAGGCTTTCAACGCCATGATGCGCGAAGTGGACCGCTACCACGGGCTCCAGGTGGAGGAAATGCTGGAGGAGAAGCAGAAGCTGGAGCTCCTCATAAGCCTGATGCACGACGCCATCATCCTCTGCGACCTGTGCGGAGGGCTTCTCTACGCCAATTCGGCGGCGCGCTCGCTGCTGGGGCTGACCGAGAGAGAGAAGCTGGACAGGAAGAACGTCGCTCTGCAGCTTAAGGTGCTCGGTCTGGTGAACCTGCGGACCAGGGCCCCCGGGGACATACTCGAGCTGCCGGGTCCCTACGGCGCCAGAAAATACCATCGTATGAGCATGCAGGTGCTTTCTTCCAGGACCGCCTGGCCCTCGGTCTTCATGGTGCTGAGGGACGTGACGCTTGAAGTGGAGATGCAGCGCATGAAGGAGGATTTCTTCCATGCCGCGGCCCACGACCTGCGCGCTCCGCTCCTGAGCATGCAGGGCTACATAAAACTGCTGGAACGCGCCTGCGCGCCCGCGGAGAAGAGCGCCGACTATCTGTCCAATATCAAGGATTCAAGTGCCCGCCTGTTCGGCATGCTGGAGAACATCCTGGACATAGCCAGGATGGACTCCGGCAGCGTAAAGCCCAGGCTGGAACCGATAGACGGGGGCGGGCTTGTTTCCTCCGTTTTCGAGGGCTTCAAGGCCCTTTTCGGGGAGAAGAAGATCGAGCTGAAAGCGGACGTGCCCGACCAGGCCCCGCGCCTTAAAGGCGACGAGCGCCTGCTCAGGCGGGTGCTGGAGAACCTGCTGTCTAACGCCTACAAGTTCACGCCTTCCGGGGGAGCGGTGACCATCGGCTGCGCGGCGGGGAAGGCCCTGGCCTCGTTCTACGTCGT
>JAKLEK010000009.1 GCA_022703115.1 Elusimicrobiota bacterium | reverse complement strand
AAAAAATTGAAGTTGTCGGTCAGGCGCTCGAACACCGTCATCTGAGACTCTTCTACCGTGCCGAGCAGGGTGTAGACCTGCGCGTAGAACTTGTAAAGGCCCACGGCGGGGTCCCAGAAAATATAGATATGTATGCCCTGCTCGCTGGTTATCAGGGTCAGGGTGTCCGCCACCTCGGGTGGGTTCTGGTTTATGTCCTCGCGGGGAGGGTCCGCGAAAGCTATATCCCACTGGGCTTTATTGTCCAGAGGGGTCGCTTCCTCGCCGGCCCTGTCGTCCTTGTACTTCGGTATGGCTCCGGCGTCGTAGAGCATTTTATAAGTGCAGATCGCCCCCCCCGCCCCGGTCAGTTTAAGACAGTTCTCCTCGGTCCCGGACAGGCAGCCGGACGGACATTCGTACGCTTCCTTGAAGATCCGGTACGGGAAAGCCCCGTTCACATAGGCCGTACGGTTGAGGATGTTCGTATAGTCGCCCATCTGGATGAAGGCCGCCGTATCCAGCGCGAACTGCTGGCGTATCTTCTCCCTGGACAGTTTGGCCGTCTCGAAAAGCAGGTAGACGAAAAGCATCAGCATGGGCACTACGAGGAGGGAAGGGATAAGGATCTGCCCGCTGCGGCGGAAAGCGCCGGGCGCGTATGCCGGAAAGTGTCTTGCCGGAGTTTTCGTAGCCATTCTCCCTGGAACCTCTCCGCCCCGAAGCTTCACGTCCGGACTCAGTGCTTCCTGCCGGCGCCTATCACCAGCCCGACCATAGTGAACATCCCGCCGAGCAGTTTCTTATGGAAAAGGACGCCCATGATGAGCGTGACACCGGCCACTATGGCCAGCATTAGGAGGTATTCCACCGTGGTCTGACCGCGGCGGCGGCGCAGAAGCGCCGGCAGCTCGGCCGCGAGGCCGGCCGGGAAAAGCAGCCAGAAAGGGACCTTGGCGGCCGCTAGCGGCGCAAAGCCCGCGGCGATATCGCGAAATCGGCGCGCTGTCGGCATATATCCACCGGAAAAAGACCCGCTACCGCGCCCTCACGTATGTTATACCACCTGGAACGGCGGAATGCAAGTACGGGCGAAACACGGCTGTCGGCACACTGTAAAGTATATACCCTTATTGTTGCCTAAAGATTTCGTCCGCGGCGAAGGGACGCTCACTCTCCGCCGGGGTCAGACGCTTCCAGCGCGCGGCCGATCTCCAGCAGCTTGGAGCCGCCGGGGGAGAGACGTTCCTCCCTGAGCAGTTCGGCCTCTTTCTGCTTCGTGATGTTCTGCGTTTTAGGCATGACCACGCGCCCTTCCGACTTTATCCTGTCCGAGAAGTTCCACCAGGTCGTGGTAAAGCTGGCGATGATCGAGGCCAGAAGGAAACCTATCAGGAAGAACCGCTCCCTGTCCCTGCGTATCCAGAATCTACGTCTGAAATCCTTCATCGGCATACCCTCCGGTCCCGCCTCCCGGAATGGAAAGGCGGTCAGCCCGTATGCGGGACCGACCGCCCTGTCCGAAGCGGCCCTGTCGGCCTGACAGTCTGCTAGCCTTCGTGCGAGATCAATCCTTTCTCGATCGCCTTGACCACCGCTTCCGTCCTGTTGTTGACGGAAAGCTTCTGGAAGATGCTGTTCAGGTGGTTCTTGACCGTCTTTACGCTGCAACCGAGGGCCGCGGCTATCTCTTTGTTGGATTTGCCCTTGCCCAGCAGCGACATGACCTTTATCTCGGTCGCGGTCAGAGAATCCGGGGCGGACTCGTACCCGGGCTGGCCCATCTGCCTGAGCCCCTGTATAAGCTTGCCCATGAGGGGCTGGGGGATCATGACGCCGTCGGTGGTGAAAGTCTTGAGGGCGTGCACGAGCTCGGAAGCCGGCAGCATCTTGGAGAGGTAGCCGTTGGCGCCGGCCTGGATGGCCTCCGTCACGTGGGCCTCGTCCTCGTAGCTGGAGAGCACGATGACGTTGGTCTTGGGGCATTCCTTCCGGATGATGCGCGTGGCGGAGATACCGTCCAGCTGCGGGAGCTTTATGTCCATCAGGATGACGTCGGGCCTGAGCTTTTTGGCCAGAGCCACGACTTCGGGGCCGCTGGAGGCCTCGCCTACGACGCGTATGCCTTTCTCGTCCTCCAGGAGGTCCTTTATCCCCTCCCTGAAAAGAGTCTGGTCGTCCGCGATCAGGACCGTTACCGTATTATTGACGATGGGCATGGCTGAAGCTCCTTTATCTCCCCTGTCGGCCTACCTTCGGGCCCTGTCAGGAATTATATCAAAAAAATCGGGAAAACAGCAGGCTCACCGGGCGTCGGCCGCCGGTTTTCCGGCCGCGCTCTCCGCCGGGGGCGGCTCCTTGGCGAACGGGATCGTGAATCTGAAGGAAGAGCCTTTCCCCACCCCTTCCGATTCCACCCAGATCCTGCCGTCGTGGTTCTGGATGATCTCCTTGGAGATGGAAAGGCCGAGTCCCAGGCGTCCATGGCCGGCTTTGCTGCCCGCCGGCTGATAGAAGCTCTTGAACAGCTTGGTCAGCTCGGCCGGGTCTATGCCTTCCCCGGTGTCCCTGACCGACACGCAGACAGCCTCGTCCATGCGCTCGACGAAGACCGTCACTTTCCCGCCGCGCGACGTGTGGCGTATCGCGTTCTCAAGCAGGTTCATGAGCACCTGGCTTATGCGCCGCTTATCGGCGCAGACCATCTTAAGGCCTTCCCTTTTTATGCCGGTCTCTATGCCGATGGATTTCTGCTGCGCCCTGGCGCCGGCGCCGACCACTATCTCCTCTACCATCTTGTCCATCTCGAAATAGTTCTTCTCCATGCGGAGTTTGCCCTGCTCTATCGAGGCCCAGTCCACAAGGTCGCCTATCAGGCGCGATATCTGGGCGATGCTGGTGTTGATGAAGACCATCTTCTTGCCCTGGTCCTCGTTCGGGGTTATGGTAGAGGCCAGCATCTCGAAGCTTATCTGCAGCGTCATCAGCGCGTTGGAGAGATCGTGGGAGGCCATCGACATGAACTTCGATTTCATCCCGTTCAGGCGGTCCAGCTCGTCGTTCTTGTGCTTCAGCACGTCGATGAGGCGCTTGTTCTCCTGTTCCAGGTAGAGCTTCTCTTCGGCCTTCTTTATGGAGCGGCGCAGGTGGTTGAAGTCCACCGGCTTGATCAGGAAGTCGTAGACCGATTCCTGTATGGCCTTTACGGCCGTGTCCAGGGAAGCGTGGGCGGTCATCATGAGGATCTGACTGTCGGTGTTGAGCTTGCGGATGTCCTTTATGACCTCGATTCCGGTCTTATCGGTCAGGTTGAAATCCATCAGTATGACGTGGTAGAAATCCGAGACCACGAGGCGCATGGCGTCCGCCCCGCTGGCGGCCTCGAAAACCTTGTACCCCTCCATTTCCAGCAGGTCGCGCAGGGTCTCGCGCAGGTGGGCGTCGTCGTCAACGATGAGTATCTTGCTTTCCATGCTGCTTATATCATTCTCACTTATTCGGGGCGCCCTGCGCAAGCGGGATGAAGAGGCGGAAGCAGGTGCCCTTGCCGAGCGAGCTCGTCACTTCCACCCTGCCCTTGTGGCGGTCCACGACCTTCTTCACCACGGCGAGCCCGAGCCCGGTGCCCCTGGCCTTTGTCGTGAAGAAGGGAGCGAAGATCTTCTCGAGGGTCTCCTTGGGGATGCCTGGGCCGGCGTCCTCTACGTCTATGCGCACCATATTCCCGGCCATTTCGGTGCGCACGTGCATTTTGCCGGGCTCCGGCATGACTTCTATGCCGTTCTTTATCAGATTGCGCAGGGCCTGGGCCATTTCGTCGGTATCGATGTTCACCGTCGGGTTCTCAGGCGCCAGCTGGCGGACGAGCTCGATGTGCGGCGGGAACGGGAAGGACATCAGCATCTCCTCCATATAGGAGTTCAGATGGGTCAGCTTCGGGTTGAGCTCGCGGGTGCGGGCGAAGCCGAGTATCTCGTCGATGATGCTGTTGGCCTGGCGTATCTCGGACTCTATTATCGATATATGCTTGGCGATCTTGGGATCGACGGGCACCGATGAGGCCGTGGCGGCGGAGTTCGCCTTGCTCTTTATGTAATATATGGAATTGTTTATGACGGCCAGAGGGTTCCTGATCTCGTGTCCGACTACGGACGCCATCTGGCCGATGGCGGCCAGCCGCTCTTTCTTGATGAGCTCGTCCTGCGCCGACTTCAGCTCCCTGGTCCGGGCCTCGACCCTGTTCTCCAGACTGTGGTTCAGGCGCTCCTGTTCCTCTTTGGCGGACATCAGCTCGGCGGTCTTTATCTTCAGCGATTCGCTCATCTGCATGAAGGTATGCGCCAGCTCCCCTATCTCGTCGTTGGGCATGTGCAGGTCTGGAAGGTAATCGAAATCCCCTTCGCCGAGCTTCTTGGCCGCCTCCCTGAGCGACCGGATCGGCTGCGTTATAACGAGCGAAACGGCGTAGCCGAGGAAGAGCACGAAGACCGTCACCAGGAGCATCATGCGCCAGGTGCGGTTCAGCATCTCGTCGGACGCCTTGTAGGCCTCGGAAACGGAACGCTGTATATAGACCAGCCAGCCCAGGTTCTCCACCTCGGCGAAAGCCCCGAGCACCCTCTCTCCGGTGTCCAGCGGGATCTCCCCTCCTCCCGTCTTGGCGTCGTTCTGCAGAAGCACCTTAAGGATGGCGTCCGGCAGTTTCGCCTCCTGCTTGTAGATCTCCTTGGGGTTGGAATGAGCGATCAGGAAGCCGTTGGAATCTATGACCGCGGCCTGGGTATGGGTGGCTTCCGGAAAGCCGGTCTTGAGTATGCTTGAAAGTCCTGTCAGGCTCATCTTCGCCAGCAGGACCCCGACCCCTTTGTTGCTGGCCGGGTCGACCACCTGCACCCCGATGGTGATGGCCGGATATGAGCCCATGTACTTCTCCAGCCCGCCCACGAACTCCCCGGTCTTCATCACCTTGTTGAACAGCGCGTCGCTGGAAAAATCACGGCGCTCGTCGTCGTGCCCGAAGCGGCAGACCCTCACGGTCTCGACCCCGGCGGAGTTTATCACAGAAAGCTCCAGGAACGGCGCGTGGAGCTGCATTATATGGTTGATGAACGAGTTCTGCTTGGCCGCGTCCATCGTGGAAAGGTCCTGGACATGGGCCGCGTCGAAAAGGACGTTGCGGAAGCTGGTTATATAGCTGTAGACGGTGTCGGAGAACCCGACCGCCAGCGCCTCCTGATCGCGCGAAATGGCGCTGTTCAGGGTCCTCTGTCCAAGGTTGACGAGGTAATAACCGAAAATGCCGAGAGGGACCAGGGAGACCACCAGGAACACGAACAGGAACTTGTAGAAAAGGCGGCCGCGTTTTTTAGGGGTCTCAGTCATAAATCACCGGACTGCGGAGATGATGGAGCCGGCCGCGACGGCGGCTGCGGTTTACGGCCCCCGCCCGGTACGGCGCCGGGCGACGCCATATTATCCCATAGTCCTGTTGCCTAAATATTGCGCGTCCGGACCCGGCCTACCTGGCCGCGCAGCCGGCCCCGGTGGAACCCTGCGCCTTTACGTTCTCGAAGCCGGGGATCCTGGCCAGTTCTCCCATTCCGACCACCACGGTCCGGCCCTCCCAGAGGAAGGTGGGAGAAGTGGATATGCCCAGCGCGTTCGTCTTCTCGAAATCAGCCGCGAGCAGGGCCTTTCCATCCTCGAACCCCTCAGATACCGCCTTAGGGTCCAGCCCGGCCCGCCTGGCGGCGTCGTCCCACTGCGTGGAGGTTACGTCCGCGTTCCTTTCGAGCAGATAATCGTGCAGTTTCCCCGGGAACTTCTTCGCGATGACCAGCTGCCGGACGTTCTCTTCCCATTCGGGGGTCCCGTGCAGGCTCTTGAAGGAATATTTCCCGTCCTCGCCCTTCTCGGCGTCGCCGATATAGTGGAATTCGACCTTAACGCCCTCGGGGAGCTGTTTCTTCCGGATCGCGTCTATGATCCCGTTCTCGGCGGTGACCCCGTACGGGCACTGCGACATGACGAACACCCTGAGCACCCCCGGCTCGCGGGGCGCCCCGGCGAACAGTCCCTTCCCGGATTTATCGAAATAGAAAAGGGAGCCGTTCCGCTCGGTGAAAATGCCGGCCTTGATCTCTTCGGCCAGCGCGCCACGCACGTCGTCCGTAAGCTCCAGCACGTAGGCCGGCAGGAAATCCAGGTCGGGAAAATCCTTCGCTCTCTCGGGCGAGTCGAAATCCATCACTTCCGGCTTTATTCCGGGGAATTTTCCGCTGAACACGTTCACGAGCGCGTCGTTCTTCTCCACGCCGGTGCTCAGCACTATTCGGAACTTCGGCGGGCGGACCGGCGCCGCGGCGGCGGCCGGGGGAGCGGCGGTCTTCGGCAGCATCGCGCGCTTCCCTTCGGGAAGCCTGGAGTTGACGGCGGCGAAGAAGGGCATGAGCCTGGCCCCGCCTTCGTAAGGGACCCCGTCGATCAGGACCCCGGCGGCGGTCACGCCGGCCTTTCGGGCCCGGTCATAGGCCGCTTCCAGCAGTTCTTTGCCGTGCTTCCCTATCCTGGCTTCCAGGTCTTCCGGGGATATGCCGCAGAACACGGCCGCGTCGCGCCAGCCCTCGGCCCATGGCGTCATGGAGCGGGCGTGCATATAAAGGGGCAGCTTTTCCGGATAGAACCTGCCGATCGCCGCGATGCGCCCGGACTCGGCGATCTCCGAGGGGCCGCGCTTGGACTCGAATTCGCCCTTATCGTTCTTCTGCAGGAGCGGATAGACCCGCGTTTCCGAACCGGACAGCCTCTTGCGGACCACGTCGGACAGGAAGAACCACTGCCAGCCGGCGCCGTCCATGCTCTCGAAGAAGACCTCCATCCTGACGCCGGGCGCGCTCTTACCGGCCGCGCCGGCGGCGGCCGGGCGCAGCGAGGCGGACGCGGCCAGCAGAGCGGCCGCGAGTATAACGGGGACGAACGGATGCCGGACTGTCTTCATATCGGTATAGCCTCCCTGTCTGTCTTATCGGACCTGAACGGTCCCGTCTATCTGGCCTGTCCGCCTTTCCGGGAAAGGAGCTGCCTGATGCGCAGGCACAGCTCCTGGATGTCGAACGGCTTGGTCAGGTATTCGTCGGCGCCCAGGGAGAAGCCCTGGGTCTTCTCTTCGGCCGAGAGGAACCTGCCGGTCATCATGATCAGGATGAAGTCCTTGGAATGGCGGCGCAGTTCCTGGCAGATCTGGAAGCCGCTGGAGTCGGGAAGCTGTATGTCCATTATGACCACGTCGGGATTGTGCTTTTTGGCCGACTCTATGCCGGCCTTGGCGTTGGCGGCCTCCAGGCAGGTGAAGCCCTCCAGGTCCAGGACCTCGGCAAGGCTTTCGCGCAGATGCGCGTCGTCGTCGATCACCAGAACTTTTTGAGCCGGCATAATATCCTCCTGACCTGTAGCGCCCTAACGTACGGCTCGGGCGAAATCGCCTCCGAAAACGGATCGCGGGTCCTCGGTCCTCTACTTGACGCCGGGGACCAGTTTATAACCGACGCACGGCACGGTGTGCACGTACCTGGCGGCCTTGCCCATCTTGGAGCGGAGGCGGCGGACATGCACGTCCACGGTGCGCGGAGAACCGAAATAATTGTAGCCCCAGACCCGCTCAATGAGGTACGGGCGGGAAAGCACGCGGTTCGGCGAGCTCAGGAATACGTAGAGGAGGTCGAACTCCTTAGCCGTGACCGTTATCTCCTTTCCGGATATCCTGACCGTGTAGCTGGAGAGGTTGATCTCTATCTCGTTGAGCTTGATGACCTCGTCCGGCTGCGCGCTGGCGGTGCGCCGCACCACGGCCCTTATGCGCGCCATGCTTTCATGCAGGTCCTGGCTGTAGCTGAGGCATTCGTCCGCGCCCAGCTGGAAAAATGCGAGTTTGTAGCTTATACGCGGGGGCTGGTGGGCGTTATGGCCTCCGAAGGCCCCGTGGCCGTGCGGTAGCAGGGCTTCCAGGGTCAGCCCGGCCGGCATATGGTCCAGATAGGTGTCCGGCGACTCCAGCATCGCTATGACCGGGATGGTCTTGTTCTTTGCGCGCAGGTTCTTCAGGAAGGCGAGCCCGTCCTCGTCGGCGAGCGTCTGCCCGATGACCACGAGGTCGAAGGATTTTTCGGACAGCATACCCATGACCTCGCGGGACCTGTGCGATGTCAGGACCGAATATCCCTGCCTGTTCAGCATTTCCAGGATAAGCGACGCTCTGGAAAAATCCTTTGCGGCGAAAATGACGTTTATTTTCACATTGGCTCCCGAGGCGCGGGGCGGGACTCTCCGGTCGCCGTCCCGGGCCTTTCCGTTATTCGCGCTCCGCGACCTCTTCAAGTTCGAACGTCACCCCTTTCATTCCAAGAACCCCGGTGAGCAGATTGTAGAGGAAACCCAGGAAGACCAGGAGGGACGAAACGAGAACGGTGTAAAGGAGCCCGAACAGTCCGACGGATATCAGCTTGGCCCCGATATTCATCGGCTCTATCTGCGGGTTAGGCACGATGAAATAAGTGACCACCGCGCCCAGTATGCCCAGGACGAACACCACGAGCGGTACCGAAGACAACACGAGCGAAGCCATGCTTACGTTCCTGATCTCTACTTTCATAAGTGCCTCTCAATAAAAAGTCTGCCGCGCGGAAGCGCCGGTCCGTACACGGATTATTCTAGCAATTATTTGACCGGAAATAGCACAGGCAGGATGCGAGTAGACTACTGATCAATGATTGCTGGTAGGCTGTTGATGCGTGATCGCTTGTAGCCATAAGGTAGTCTCCTTATGAGACCTACTAGCATACTAGCGATCATTGATCAGCAGCCCTCCCCAGCCTGCCGGCTGGGGATGGATCAGATATTTATTCCGGATTTAGGGTGCAGCAGGATTAGCGTGCGGCTCATCTCCGAGGTGTCGCCGACGTGAAGCACCTTCACGCCGAGGTTCTGGTTGCGGAAGACGGTCTCCCCCTCGACGATACGGTTCGGGGTTTCGAAAGCCTGCCCGACCAGACGAAGAAGGTTCTGCTGCTGGCTGTCGACTACGTCCAGGAGGTGGATGTTCTTGGCCTCGCCGCCGCCCGCCAGCTCGAAATTCGCGTATAGGATGTTATTGTTCTCGTCCACGACTATCACGTACTGCTCTCCGGGGACTATGGTGTTCAGCAGCGAGCGCCACCATTTCTGTTCCGCTTCCTTGTACTTCCTGTCCCGGTTGACGATCCCCTCTATTTCCAGCTTCATCTTCCCCAGAAGCCGCGAGATCGCCCCGACCAGCCCTCCGATCTCGTCGCTCCTGGGCGGGAAACGCAGGTCGAAGGTCTTCAGAGATATATTGTCCACGTTGTCCTGCAGCGCCTCCATGGGAGAGACGACGTAATGGTGCAGGAAGAAATACAGAGGGAGCCCCAGAAGGAAGAGCACGCCCAGGGCGCCGAAGACGTACTTGCGCATCGCGGAACCCACCAGAACGTCGGCCGGGGCCTTGGAGACCAGGACCGATATGATGCCGATTATCTCGGTACGGGCGGTGAAAGGGATCGCTATCTCATAGAAGGACTCGTTCGGCACCGGCCTCACTTTAGGATGCTTGGAGAAATAAGCCTGGGTTATGGCGTCGGTGGCGGGAGGGATGGCCTTCTGGAACTCGTCCCAGGATTTTCCGATAAAACGTGTGTCCTTGTGCCAGCGCACGGTGCCGGAGCGGCTCAGGTAGAGGACCGAGGCGATGCGTTCGTCCTTTATCAGCGCCTGCATCACGTCGTATTCCGGGAAGGTCATCACCCGGGAATTGCCCATCAGGCCCTTGCTCAGGGGCGGAGCGTACATCTTGATCTTGTCGATGATCTCGGTCTTCAGCTTCTCGTCGAACGTCCACTTGAAAAGGTTGTAATAGAACACGCCCCCCAGGCACATCACGTAGATGCCTATGCCGAGGAACCACATCAGCCATCTGGTAGTGAGCCGCATAGTTCTGTTCCCGGGCCCTTAATCCCCGCGCAGCTGGTCGAGCCGCCTCAGGCCCTGTTCCACGTCCTCGTTGCCGGGGTCCAGCTGCTTGGCGATGGTCCATTCGTCCCGGGCCTTCTCGTAGTTGGCGTTCTGGTAATACTTGAGGCCTTCCTCGTAATGGCGCATCGCCGTCCTGCGGTTCTCCTCGGTGGTCGTCTTGACCACAGGGCCTTCCATAGGTCCGCCTCTGTTGAGCCTGGCGGCCTCTTCCTCCGCCCTGCGGCGCTCCTCTTCCTCGCGCTTCATCCGCTCGCTCTCTTCCCTGGCGCGCCTGGCGGCCTCTTCGGCCTTGCGGCGCTTCTCATCGGCGTCCAGGCGCATCTGCTCCCTGGCCCTGGCTATCAGCTTGTCCAGATAGGAAAGGTTGGAAGTGTAAGGCTTGGCCTCGCCCCATTCCGCTATGGCGGCGGTGAACTTCCTTTCCCCGTAGAGTTTCCTGCCGCGCGCTATGTACCCCTGCTCTATCTCGCTGGTCACGTCGGCGAGGAGCTTTCCGGCCTTGGAATCGCCCGGCTGGACCTCCAGGACGCCCTTGAGACCGGCGTAGGCCTCCTTAAGCCGGCCCTGCGCGTAATCCCGCAGGGCGGACCTGAGCTTGTCGTTAGCGGTCTCCCTGCGCAGATCGTCCTCCACCCTGGCGATGTATTCCACTATCCTGGCGTCCCTGGGCCTTATCATGAGGGCGTTATACATGTTGTCCAGGGCGCCTTTGTAGTCGCGTTTGGCGTAAAGCTGGTCTCCCTGCTGGTAATAGTAATCGCACAGGTCGTTCTTCATCCGGCCCAGCCAGTATTTGGCCTTGATGTTATTCGGGGAGAGCTTGACCACCTCATCCATTTTCTTGTACGCGTCGAGGATGCGGCCGTCGTTATAGAGGGAAAGCGCGCTCTTGAAGCGGTCCTCCAGCATGATCTTCTCCGTCACGCCGGGACGGGACGAGCCGCGGAGCTGCTCGGCGGCCTCCTTCAGCATACTGGCGTCCTCGAAGCCCGGGTCTATGGACAATATCTTGGAGGAGAGGTCGCGGGCGTCCTCGTAATTCCCGGCGCGGTAATAGTCGAAAGCGTTCTGGTAGACGTTGACCAGCATCTTATCCTGTATCTTCTGCTTCTCCAGCCTGACCGTTTCTATGAACTTCTTCTTCTCCTCCAGCTCGTTCATGGACCCGATCCCGGTCTTCTGGAGGGCTAGGAAAAGCGACTCCTCGCTCTTGACCTTGGGCTGGGCCGCCAACGCCTGTACGGAGAAGCAAAGGCAGGCGAGGAAGAGCTGCATGATGGAATTCTTCATAGAAAGCTCCCGCCGGCTCCGGGCCCGGGCACTAGAACGGCATTCCTCCGCCGGTCAGCATGTTGTAGATCATCGGCGACAGCATGAGTATGAAGACCGTGGGGAAAATGAAAATGAACAGGGGTATCAGCATCTTGGTGGAGGCCTGGGCGGCCAGTTTCTCGGCCTTGTTCAGACGGCGGAAGCGCATGTCCGCCGAATAGTTCCTAAGCAGGTCCACCAGGCTGGTGCCGAGCTCGTCCGACTGGATGATCAACCCGGCGAAAGAACGGACCTCCTGGAGGCCGGTCCGCACGGAAAGACGTCTGAGGGCGTTCCTCCGGGAATACCCCAGCTGCACCTCGTTTATGGTGCTCTCCACTTCCAGCTCCAGGTTGGTCTTCACCGGGGCGATCTTGACTATGCGGTCGAAAGCGTTCATGTAGTCCAGGCCGGATTCTATCATCAGCGCGGCCAGGTCGACGAAAGTGGGGAAGCTGCGGAGTATGTCGGTCTGCCGGGCCCTAATCTTGCGGGAATAGTGGAAAACGTCCGGCATGATGAAACCCACCGGGGCCAGGGCCAGCGCGTACAGGGAGTCGCCGGCCAGGAACATCATCAGCGGCAGCATGACGGCCATGATCTGCTTCACATGGAGCATGCGTATGGGATCGGTATTGGTCGGACGGCCGAGAAGCATATAGCTCTCGACCAGCTTCTTCTCCATCCCCAGCGAACGGGCGAAGAACAGGTCCACCTGGTCCCAGAAGCTCTTGCTGCCCTCCAGCTTCGCGAAGACCGAGACCTCCTTGCCCTCCAGGTCGCTGATATCGCCGATGGCCGGGCGCTCCTCCTCCTTCGGCGCGAAGAAGCGCTGCACGGCCGAGAAGGTCGCGAAGGACCCCACGATGGCGAGACCCGTAAGGAAATATCCGGTCAAAGCGTCCATAACCGATCCTCTGGCGGGCGGCGGCGGCCCTTACACCCTTATTTTGCCGAGCGCCGACACGACCTTCATACCTATGGCTATCCAGACCGCGCAGCCCAGGAACACGCCGACGCCCAGCGGCGAAGTATAGAATTCGATCATAAGCTTCGGCTGGAACATGAACATGATGCTGAGCATGATCCAGGGCATGATGCCTACGACTATGGACTGGATGCGCTGCTGGGCCGTCATCGCCTTGGTCTTCTCCTCGAGCTTAGACTCCTCCCGGATGTCTATCACTATCCGCTCGAAGACCTTGGTCAGATTTCCGCCCATCTGTCTCTGCAGCACTATGGCGCGTATCATATAGGAAAGCATCTTGCTGGTGACGCGCTCTTCCATTACCCCCAGAGCGTTCTCGAAAGGCATGCCCAGCTGATAATTCTTGATGACCAGGCCGAACTCGTCGGAGATCGGCGGCAGCAGGTCCTTGGAGACCATTTCGAAGCCCTGAACGATGTCGAGGCCCGACCTGAGAGCGTTGGACATCAGGATCAGCGCGTCCATCAGCTGCGTGTCGACCTTCAGACCGCGCTTGATCTTCATATAGTTCAGGACGAAGTTGGGAGCCCTGAGACCTATATAGGCGCCGAGCAGGGTCAGGAAGATGAAAGCCGGAAGGTTGAAGGTCATCATGCCGGCCAGGCCGAAAAGCGCTATCGGCGCGCCGACGAGATAGTGGACCTTTATGTTTATGAACTGCCTGGAGAAAGCGTCCGTCCATTTTTCGGCCTTGGAGATGTAGTCGACGATCATCTTCTCGGTCTTTTCCTCGTTCAGCATGAAATACAGCCGGACGGCGAGGAAGACCAGCAGGATCCCGAGCACGGTCGCGCCGGTATACAGGACCTGCTGCGTCCTGGATATCTCCCCCGGCTGCACATAGGCCCGCGGCGACCTCAGGAGGACGCTGAAGGAGTCCTGGCTCAGCACCGCTATCGCCGTTACGGCTTCCGCGTAGCGGCGCTGGTCGGCGCTGGAGATGGAGTCCGCGACGCTTTCCATTTCGCGCAGAATGAGATTGAAAAGGGCCATCAGGGTACGGCCGCGGCCGTTCATGGAGTCGCCGCGTTTGGAGCGGTACAGCCGGTCCAGGGACATCTGCATGCGGATCCGGATATCGGCGTATTCCTTGACCAGAAGGCCCGGGGAGATCTCGGCGCCCATGTCCTCCCTGGGGAAGGTCTTCTTGGTGAGCTCCATGAACTCGTAGATTATCGACACGGGGGTCTGCCAGAGAGCCGCCTCCGAGATCTCCCCCTCTTCGGGATCGCGCCAGACCTTGTTGGCGAGCATGGCCGGGACCACGGAATCCACCCAGGAAGGCATCTTGATGTTGAAGGAGGAGCCCTTGCACTTCACCGGATAATCCCTCAGCTTCTCCTCCCGCTCCGGAGCGAGATAATAGTAGAAAAGCTGCATCTTCACCGAGGCGCAGTTCACCTCGGCCATCTGCCCCTTGGTCAGGATAGCGGCGTCGGCTCGGCCGGCGGCCGGGATGAGCGCGCAGGCCAGCGCCAGAGCCGACGCGGCCGCGCGCGCGGCGGCGCGGAGGGCGACCCTTCCGGTCTTTGTTACCGTATGCCTTCCCATAGGATGTCCGTCCTACCTGACCCCGCGCGCCCGCTTCTGCTCCTCGGTCCAGAAGAGGTCTATCGGCATAGGGATGCCGTGCGCCTCGAAGTCCTTGAAGAACTTCGGGGGATCGCCGGTGGCCGTGAACTGCCCCAGCACTCTCCCGCTCTCCTTGTCTATCCCGGTCTGATGATACCTGAAAAGGTCGTGGATCGTGATCTGGTTCTCCTCCCGGCCGGTGATCTCGGTCACCGCGGTCACCTTCCTGGTCCCGTCGGAGAACCTGGTCAGCTGGATTATCAGATGCACGGCGGAAGCTATCATCTCGCGCAGCGCCCAGACCGGCAGGTCCACTCCGGCCATGAGACACATGGCCTCGAGCCTGGTGAGGGCGTCCCGCGGCTGGTTCGCGTGGATGGTGGCCAGCGAGCCGTCGTGGCCGGTGTTCATGGCCTGGAGCATGTCCAGGGCCTCGGAACTGCGGACCTCGCCCACCACTATCCGGTCGGGCCGCATACGAAGGCAGTTCTTCACCAGGTCGCGGATGGTCACCTGGCCTTTGCCTTCGATGTTGGCCGGCCTGCTCTCGAGCCGCACCCAATGGTCCTGCTCCAGCCTGAGCTCGGCCACGTCCTCGACGGTTATGATGCGCTCGTCCGTGGGGATGTAGCTGGAAAGCATGTTCAGGAACGTGGTCTTACCGGTGCCGGTACCGCCGGAAATTATCACGGATTTGCGCATCTTCACGCAGGCCTTCAGGAAGTCCACGCACTCCTGGGAGACGCTGCCTTTCTTTATGAGTTCCGAATCCGTAAAGGGTTTGCTGGAGAACCTTCTGATGGTAAGGGTCGGGCCGGAGACCGCCAACGGGGGAATGATGGCGTTGACGCGGGAACCGTCCTTGAGGCGCGCGTCCACCAGCGGGACCGACTCGTCTATGCGCCGGCCGAGCGGAGCGACTATCCTCTTCATGACCTGGATGATCTGTTCGTCGTCCCTGAACTGGAATTCGGTCAGGGTCAGTTTGCCGGCCCTCTCTATGTATACCTTGTCCGGAGCGTTCACCATGATCTCGGTGACGGCCTGGTCCCTCATCAGCCCTTCCAGCGGACCCAAGCCGAGGATCTCGTCGAGCAGCTCGTTGATGAAGACGGCGCGCTGCTCCCTGGTGAGCGCCATCTCGGTCTCCTTCTGCAGAAGGCTGTTGATGATCAGGTCCACCTTCTTGCGCGTCGCCGCGTTGGCGGCGCCGTCGGTATCGCTGATCTTGATCCTTTCCAGCTCTAGCGCGGTGACCACGTCCTTGTGCATCTTCCTCTTGAGGTCGTCCCAGAAAGCGGGAACGTCCGTTTTCTTGGGCGGCTGGGCGGGACCGGCGGGTTTGGGGGCCGCCCCCGGCTGGGCCTCCCCCTCGCGGCTGGGTCTTCACAGCATTTCGGCGCCGTGAGTGAACTCCGGGGCCGCCACCGTGGTGGCCCAGTGCTTCTCCCCCGGCTTCAGCTCCGCCAGGCGGCCGAGCAGCACGCGCAATACCTTTATCCACTGCGTGTTGGGCTGCTCGACTATGAGCACCTTGTTCTGATTGGTATAGCCGGGCAGGGAATCCTCCCACGGCATGAAAGCCAGGATGTCCTTGCCAAGCTGCTTGAAGAACTTCTCGACCTCTTTCGGCGCCAGCGCGCCCGGCATATCGTAAAGGTTGCAGACGGCCTCGAACTTGCTGATGGGGAAATGCAGCTCGTTTATCTCCCGGAAAGTCGCGGCGGTGGCGTTCAGGGAGGAAACGTTGGAATTGGTCACCCAGAACACCAGGTCCGAGATGTCGAAGGCGAAGACCTGCATCGGGAAATACGGGTCCACGTCAAGGAATATGTCGAAGGACTGGGAAAGCTTGGAAAGGATGGGGAGTATGACGTCGGGCGACAGCCTGGCCGCGTCAGCGCGGCGCTTGGCCAGAGGCAGCACTCCGACGCCGTAGTGGGAGAGCGGGATCTTGCCGCGCAGCAACGCGCCCAGGGCGCTCACCGACTCGCGCCCCAGCGTCTGGATGATCTCGGCCATGGAAGGAGGATTGAGTCCGAGTATCATGGCCTGTTCCTGGCGGCAGGCCGGGTCCAGGGGGATTATGATGACGTTCCGCTTCTGGTAGTTCGCCCAGGCCAGGGCCAGGTTCAGGGAAACGGAGGTCTTGCCGACGCCCTCTTTGGGGCCGGTGAAGGTTATTACCCGGGACGAAGAACTGAGATTATCCATATAAAGGAACTGCCTCCGGGAGCCGCAAAGCCGGCGAGCCGCGGCCGCGGCTGAACGCTTCGCTTCGCGCGCCGCCCGCTACTTTATGATGTCGAACGTGACGAACAGGAACAGGGAGCTCTGCGACTCCACTATGTCCGTGCTGCTGAACAGAGCGCCCAGAAGCGGTATGCTGCCCAGTATCGGCACCCGGTTCTTAGCCACCTGACGCTCGCTGCGCTTCAGCCCGCCTATCACCAGGGTCTCCCCGCTCTTAAGC
>JAKLEK010000089.1 GCA_022703115.1 Elusimicrobiota bacterium | reverse complement strand
TGGACCGGGTCTATCAATCCGGCGATCACGGCGTCCCGAAACGGCCCATGTTCTAGCAGTGGACGCACGCTGCCCTCTCCGGCTGCTTTCACGGCCCGGTCGAAGGCGGATCGAAAAGCTTCCTGCCGCTTCTTCTCGCTTCCCTTCGTCAGCCGTTCTTTGAGGTCTCGAATCTCATCCTCGAGGCCGGCCGCAGCCAGTACTCCCAGGCCAGCTTCCAGAGCCGCGCTCAGCAGTGTGGACCAGTCCATTTGTTCAGCCTCCTTGCGTCTGCTACGAAGACCAAAGCCGATTATGCCGTTCGGAAACCTGAGAATCAAATTCTCAGGCTAAGAGCCGAAGCCCGCTGAAGCAGGCTGGAATCGGTCGTAACACCGTCACGTAAGCGGTTTCTCAGCCTGCTTCCAGCAGGCTTGAGTTCTTAGCTTGGAGGTTTAGCTCCAAGTTTTACTCCATCAACAGCAAGACAAAAACGGCGGGTAAGAAACCCGCCCTACGCACTTCGGTCATTCGACTTGAAATGAAAGGCCCATTTCCTCGAATTCGGATGTTTGCTGGCGTTCCAGCTTGGCCCGGATTTCCTCGAAACGCCTGACCGTCTCCTGGGAATACAATCTCTCGCCACAGCGGAGACAAACCTCAGCGCGAACGCTCACGACCGCGGTATGCGGCCCACCACGCAACAACTTCTCCACTTGTTTTTCTACCAACTCGCCCCCACAAATGGGGCATTTGTCAAAAGGTCTCGACATCATTCCACCTCTTCGTCTTCTGCGAGGAACAAGATTCCTCTACTCCTCCCCCTCCTCCTCTTGCACGGACTTATCCAGGTCGAGCATGATGTTGTGTTCGTCGTAGAGGGTGAAGTTCAGTTTCTTGATCTCGTGCAGGTTCTTCAGCACCCGCTCGATGCGGTTGGCCTCGTAGACGATGCTGTCCAGGGATTCGATGATGTTGCGCGGGACGTTCTGCACCATCTTCAGGTCGCCCTGCAAGAGCCGGGCCTGCCAGATGATGCTGCTCAGCGGGCTGTTGATCCTATCGCTCAGGGCGATGGCTGCCTGGCCGATGACGGCTAACTTGTCCGCGTCTCGCAGCTTCTCCTGTAGCTCGCGAATGCGCAGTTGGGCGCGCACGCGGGCCAGCAGCTCCGGTATCTCGAAGGGTTTGGTCAGGTAATCGTCCGCCCCCTTGTCGTACCCGGCCACGATATCCCCTTCCTCCGTCCTGTCGCCGGAGATGATTATTATCGGTATGGCCGAGGTCTGCGGGAACGACTTCACCGCCTTGCAAAGGCCGAGTCCGTCCAGCCCGGGCAGGCCGACGTCGGCCACGATCAGGTCCGGTGTCGCGTCACGCGCCAGGATAAGGGCTTCCGAGCCGTTATCAGTGAAGATCACGGAAAAACCGCGGTTCTCCATATAACGCCGCATCACCTCAAGCATCTTTTTATCGTCTTCCACCAGCAGGATCTTTTTCACCGTACCCCCTGTTGTCATGATGCATCGATGCGACGGCTCGCTTTCAGGCCTCGGCGCGGCCGGCCGGGCCGTCCAGGACCTCGCGCAGTTTGACCGAAAGGGCTTGCGCCGTGAAAGGTTTGTACATAAAGGCTATATCCGGAGCCAGCACCCCGTGGTCCACTACGGCGTCCTCCGCGTATCCGGACATATAAAGGGTCCTGCGCGCCAGTTTTCTGCGGGCGAGCTCCTGGGCGAGCTCCCTGCCGCTCATGCCCGGCATCACCACGTCGGTCAGAAGGAGGTCGACCGGGGCACCTCTCCGCTCCGCTTCGGCTATCGCGTGACGTCCGTCCACGGCGGAGATGACGGTATAGCCGCACGTCCGCAGAACGCGCTCCACGAAGCGGCGCAGCCCCTCCTCGTCTTCCACGAGAAGGACCGTCTCGGAGCCGCGAAGTATTTCGCCGCTCTCGGCGCCTTTCTCCCTGCCGACGGCCTCGCCCTCGCTCCAGGGCAGATATATCCGGAAGGCCGAACCGCGGCCGGGCTCGCTCTCGAGCTCCACTTCCCCCCCGCTCTGTTTGATTATACCATAGACCATGGAGAGTCCGAGACCGGTTCCTTTGCCTTTCTCCTTGGTGGTGAAGAACGGCTCGAAAACGCGCGACCTGACATCTTCGGACATTCCGCAACCGGTGTCCCGAACGGTCATGAGCGCGTAGCGCCCCGGGGCCATGACGGGGTGTCTGGCGAAAAAATCGTCGTCCCCGGACACTACGCCGGTCTCCAGGAAGAGAGAGCCTCCTTTCGGCATGGCGTCCCTGGCGTTCATTACGAGATTCACTATGACCTGGTCCATCTGTCCGGCGTCGACCTTGACCCGGCACTGCCCGGCCATGAACGCCGTTTCCAGTTTCACCGTCTCCCCCAGAAGGCGCCGCAGCATTTTGGTCATGCCTCCTATAGATACGTTCAGGTCTATGACCTGGGGGTTGAGTATCTGCCTGCGGCTGAAAGCCAGGAGCTGCCTGGTCAGCCCCGAAGCGCGGCCGGCGGCCGCCGCTATCTCCTGAACGTCCAACAGCTTCGAATCGCCTTTCGGCAGTTCCTGCATGAGAAGGCCGGCGTAACCCTCTATGCTGGTCAGCAGATTATTGAAGTCGTGGGCGAGGCCTCCGGCCAGGCGGCCTACCGATTCCATTTTCTGCGACTCCATCAGCCGGCGCTGCATATCGTCACGTTCCCGCTCCGCCTGCTTCCTGGCTGTGATGTCCTCGGAGATTCCGAGCAGATACTTAGGCCTGCCGGACGAGTCCCTGATGCATACCTTACGGGTGTGGAGCCAGCGCCGGCCGTCGCGCAGGGTATCTATGGGCTCCTCCGGGATATCCAGCACCCCGGCCGAACCGTCCAGCACTTTCCGGTCCCTTTCTATGAAGAAATCGGCCTGCTCCACCGGGAACAGGTCCCGGTCGCTCTTTCCGATGAGGGAATCCCGGCCGCACCCGAGCAGTTCCTCCCCCGCCCGGTTGAAGAGGACGAATTTAAGGTCCTCCGCTCTCTTCATGAAGATCATCAGCGGCACGTTCTCCACCACCGTGTCCATGAGGGCTTTGGACTCTTTCAGGGAATTTTCAGCCAGGAACCTGTCCGTTACGTCATAACCCACGGCGAGCAGCCCGGTCACCGCGCCGTTCCGGTCCTTGAGCCGCTTGTCGTACCATTCGATGAATAGCTCCCGCCCGTCCCTGGCGACCATCACATCCCTTTTCGCCGAGGCCTGGGAACCGGAAAGCGAACCGCGAAAGACCTTACGTGTCGATTCAACGCCGTCCTTCCTGAGGAAAGTGGAGAACCAGTCCCGCCCTCTGATCTCTTCCAGGCGGTATCCGGAAAGCTCCTCCATGTAGCGATTGACCCAGACTATGCGGCCTTCCGTGTCTAACACCAGGGTTATCGCGCGCAGCAGGTCCAGGATATCGTCGCCGAGTTCCGGCTTCATACCCCCGCCGGTCATTTGCGCCCCGCGGAACCGGCCAGCAGGCTCCTGACCGCCCTGCTGAAGTCGTCCAGAGAGAACGGCTTGGCCAGGCATGTAAGATTGTTGCGCTCCACCCAATCGACCAGCGAAGGATTGAGTACGTCGCCGGTTATGAAGAGAAAACTGGGCGGAGAAGGCCGCTTCATGGCCGCCTCGTAAATATCCTGCCCCTTGAGGACTCCCATCTCTATATCGGAAACGACCAGATCGTAATCGAAGGACGCCAGCTTGGCCAGCCCTTCCCTGGCGCCCGCAGTTTCCGCGGTATTCCCGTCGCCTTTCACTATGCGGTACATGACTGGAAGCAGGTCCTCCTCGTCGTCTATTATGAGCACTTTTTTGCCCGTTACCGGCCCCGGATCCGGGACGCGCTCCGGAACGCTCACCGCTTCCGAAGGGAGGACGTCCACGCAGAACGCGGTGCCGGTACCTGGGGCGGAATAGAGCAGGGAAAGGGAGCCGCCATGCTCTTCCATGATCTTCTTGCAGATCACTAGCCCCAGACCTGTGCCCTTTCCTTCGGTTTTGGTGGTAAAGAAAGGCTGAAAAAGCATGTCCATATGCCTGCCGTCTATGCCGCCGCCGGTGTCATGCACCACCACCCGCACCTTTCCTTCATGCAGGGAGGACGAGACCGATATCTCGCGCGGACCGGGACGGCCGGATACGGCGTCGCAGGCGTTAGAGAGCAGGTTCACGAAGACCTGGCCCATCTGCTGCGGGTCTATGAAAACCGGCGGCAGGTCTCCCTGCAGTTTCTTTTTCACCGTTATGCTCTCGGTCTTCTCCAGCTTGTAGCGCATGAGCCCCAGCGTATCCTCTATCACGTCGTTTATGAAGCAGGAAGTCCTGCGCGTGAGCGGCTGGCGCACGAAATTCAGCAGGGTGTTGACTATGCCGTGGCAGCGCTTGGCGTTCTTCAGTATGTAGGCCAGATCGCTGCCTATCGACTCCTCCGGCCGCTTGTGCCTGCCCACCAGTTCGGCGTAACCTACCACCGCGGTAAGCGGATTATTGAGCTCGTGGGCTATACCGGCTATAAGCTGCCCTACCGCCGACAGTTTCTCGGTCTTTACCAGCTGCGCCTGCATCCTGCGCTGGTCCGTAAGGTCGCGTATGACCACGCTCCATTCCCTGCCCTGCACTTCCCTCTCTATCGGGGTCAGGGTAACGCTGAGATCGGTCTCCGTTCCAGTCTCGGCGTTGCGGCCCTTGACCTCGAAGTCCCTGACGAAACCGGAGCGGGAGAGCTCCGCTTTCAAACGCCGGGACTCTTCATGAGGGAACAGTGGGAAGATGGGCCGGCCTATGGCCTCCTCGGACTTCACCCCGAACATCCTCTCGGCGCCCCTGTTCCATATCGTGACGCGGAAATCCTCGTTCAGGCCGGCTATGGCGTCGGCGGTGCCGTTTATGGTTGTCCTGTACCGTTTCTGCGATTCCATTATGTGCTCGATCAGTTCCGCGTTCTGCAGGGCCAGGCCGGTGGAATTGCAGAATATGGAGAGGTTCTCCATGTGTTCCTCGGTTATGGACTTGCCGGAATACCAGTTATCCACGGCCACGACCCCATAGACCTTCTCGCTCCCGAGTATTGGAACGAGGCAGAAGGCCCTGCTGCCGGTCTCCTTCAGGAAACGCGGGTTGAACTCCGGTTCGTTCCCGGGGGAGCAGACGTTTACAGGCTTCGCGGTACGGACCACCTGGGCGAGGATGTCGTCGGAATCAAGAGGGATGACCCGCTTTCGGAAATTCAATTCGGTAAGGCCGGAATTGGACATGCCGTACAGGCACCTGCCGCTCATCGTCTTGGTGACCGGATTCACCCAATAGAGCAGGCCGCGCTCGAAACCCAGTCCCGTGACCGAGGCCTCCAGGCATATGCGGCAGATCTCCTCCACGTTCAGCTTCTTCAATATGGACCCGCCCATCTTCTGGAGGGAGCGCAGCTCCTTTATCCGGTCCTGGAGCTCGCCGGAACGCTGCTGTATGGAAGAGGCCATCTCGTTGAAGGACTGGGCGAGCACCGCGAACTCCTCGGAATCGCCCACCTCGACCCTGTGCTGCAGCTCTCCCCTGGAAAAACGGTCGGCCGCCCTTATCAGGGCCTTGATAGGGGAGAGGGAGAGCTTTATCCTCCGATAGATGAAAAGCCCGACCGCCAGGCCGAAAAAGACCATGAACCCGAGCGTAGCGTTCCGGACCTGTTCCAGCGGCTTCAGGAAGTCCGACGACCCGGCCATCACGGTTATCCTGAGGTCCGTTCCCGGAATATCCCGGATCGCGGACAGCACCGGCCCCGTGGGCTGCCGCCTGTCTCCGAGCACGATGTTGTTCGCCCCGTCGGAAACGAACGCGCTTCCGGAATCGCCGACCTTGAGCCTTTCCAGTTTTTCAGCCAGGGGAGAGAGGTCCGTTTCAAGATAGACGACCCCTCTGAATTCCTTCGCGGAATTATATACCGGCTTGGCGTATACCATGAACGCAGGGGTGCAGGTGGAACTCTGAACTCCGGAGATGTAGCTGCCTGACGGGCCCGCCTCCCGGGCCCGGGCCGGAAGGTCCGGGGCCGGGCCGCGTCCCGCCCCGGCGCAGCCGGGAACAGCCGCGTCCCGCTCCATCCTGCACAGCGGCCGGCCG
>JAKLEK010000088.1 GCA_022703115.1 Elusimicrobiota bacterium | reverse complement strand
TGCTTAGGGGGGATTGCGCCGCCTATGAGACCGGAGGCAGGACCCTCCTGCACCGGGTGACCGGGACGGACGCGGACGGCGTCTGGTTCTCCGACGACGCCGCCCTGCTGGAACCTCATCACGCGCCGTGGAAGGATATACGCGGCAAGGTCCTGGGCGGCGGCCCGTTCTCCAGCGGTCTTACCGGTTTCCTGTATTTCACCGCGCGGACCGCGGCGCTGCGCGCGCTGCGGGCCATGCTGCCTTCCGGAAGGGCGTCGTGAACCGGCCCGGGCCGGCCGCGCGGCTCAACGAGCTGACGCTGGCGCATAATATACCGGCCGCCCTCACCATAGAGCTGACCAGGCGCTGTCCGCTCTCCTGCGCGCACTGTTATCTTCCCGAGACGCGCGGCCGTTCCGCCCCGGCTGGAGGACGCGAGCTTACCGCCGGACAATGGAAGCGGATCCTCGGCCAGTTCGCGCGCGCCGGCGCGATACAGCTGGCCTTCACCGGCGGGGAACCGCTGCTGCGCCCGGACCTGGAGGAACTTTGCGCCTGCGCCAGCGGGCTCAGATTCGACGTCAGGGTTTATTCGTCCGGATCGGGGCTGGACCGCTCCAGGGCCGGGGCCCTGAAGTCGGCCGGGGTCTCGTCTTTCGAACTTAGCCTCTACGGCCGTCCGGTGACGCACGACGCCGTTACCGGACGGGCCGGTTCGTTCCTGGCAGTCATGTCTGCCGCGAAACTGCTGAAAAAAGCGGGCATAGCGGTCGCTTTCAAGACGCCGCTTATGAAGGGGAACGTCCGTGACGCGGCCTGGCTTCTGGCGCTGGCGAAGACGCACGGCTGCCGGATATATTTCGACCCGGTCATTTCTCCGGCCAACGACGGGGACAGGTCCAATCTCCGTTTCCGTCTGAGCGGCCGGGCGCTGTCCGCCGCGGTGAGAACGATCCCGTCGCTGCTGCCCCGTCTCCCGTCACAGGCCAGGAAGCCGGCGCCGTCGGACTTCCTGTGCGGGGCCGGCCGCAACGTGGCGGCCGTGGACCCTTACGGGAACCTGAGCCCGTGCCTCCAGCTGCCGATAAAGATAGGGAACCTGCTGAGAACGCCGTTCACGACCCTCTGGCGGTCCTCGCCGCGCCTGCGGAAGTGGAGGGAACTGAACATCGGCGACCTTCCGGAATGCGGCGGTTGCGGCCTCCTCCCGGTCTGCAGCCGCTGTCCCGGCATAAGCCTGCTGGAGCGCGGCGACGTCATGTCCTCCAACGTCCCGGCCTGCCATATGGCCGCGATAATGGCCGGAGGTCCGGCTCTGTCCGAAGCGGGGGGATGTCAGAGCCCTTTCAATGTTCCTAGAAAAGCGAGTATGCGGTCCGTCACGGCCTGCGGCGGCTGCGCGCCGTCCACCTCCAGAAAGTCCGCGCTTCCGCGGTAATACACGATAAGAGGTTCGGTCTGGTCCTTGTGGGACATTATCCGGTTCCGCATGGCGGACGGATTGTCGTCCTCCCTGAGCTGCAGCGGTCCGCCGCACAGGTCGCAGATGTTCTCCTTTGCCGGCGGCATGGTAACGGTATTGAAGATGGCTCCGCATCCGCGGCACACCCGCCTTCCTTCGGCCCGTTTAAGGGCTTCGGTTTCGGATATCTTAAGAGCTATAGCGGCGGTGAGCCTGGAGGAGCGGGATGAAAGCCATGTTTCCAGGTCATCGGCCTGTTCGGTGCTGCGCGGGAAGCCGTCCATAACGAGGCCTTTTTTCTCCGCGGCGAAACGTTCTTTCAGCGTGTTCAGGACCAGCCAGTCCGGGACCGGCTTTCCAGCTCTCAGATAATCAGTGACCTCGTGGCCGAGAATCGACTTTTTTCCTATCTCGTTCCAGTAAATGTCCCCGAAAGAAACGTGCGTAAGGCCCAGTTTAGCCGACAAGGCCCTGGCCTGCGTTCCTTTCCCGGTCCCGGGCAGTCCCAGCAGTACTATGTTCATATAAATGATCCCCTTGCCGTTATTATATAGAACTTCCAGCGCGCAAAGGGGTTTTTTTATGCCGGCCCGCTGTTTCATTATGGTAGAATTACGATATTCAGGCCGGTCCCTGTCGCTTCCGGCCTGGTACGGCGCGTCTAACGCCGGGTATCATATGTGCCTGGAGATACGGTGACAGCAGTAAAGAGCCGGCCTTTATCACGACATTCCGACCTTCCGGCGCGCTCATGCCGCGCCCGCTCGCCGCGACGTCCGGGGATGACCCTGGTGGAGCTGATGGTGGCGCTCGCCATCCTGACGATCGGCGTAGTAAGCCTTATGGGCACTTTCGGCATGATACAGAAAGGCGTGCAATCGGCCAAGAACAGGACCCTCGCGTCGAACCTGGCCCAGGAGATGATGCAGATCCTGAAACAGAAGACGTACTATCAGGTGCTGACCACTACCAGTCCGGTCAATAACTCGACTGATTTCTATCCGGAGGTCGTTTCTTACGACACCGGTTACTTCCCTCCGGAGGATATAACCGAAGCCGGAGTGGTCTATACCCGATACGTGTTCGTGCAGTCCATACGCGAGGATTCCGGTGAGATAGGCGAGGTTCCGGTAAATATGCCGGATACCGGCATGAAACGCATCACCGTCCATGTCGTGTGGGGGCAGGGGGACGGAAAGCGCAAAGTGACGATGCGCAGCATACTATCCAATCCCGATACGGTGATGTCCAACGCCGTTTTCAGGGGCGTTGTAAGGAGTACCGCTCCTGAAGCTATACCCGGGGCTATGGTTAGCCTTGTGGAGGCCGAAGGTTACGCGGATACCGCGGACTCTTCAGGCCAGTATTTCATCAACGCGACCCCGGGAAGCTATACTCTCAAAGTATCGGCCACCGGCTATTACACGGCCCTGCTTCCACGGACCGTGGAGGCAGGCGGCACGCAGGTCAACGACGTAACCCTTAACCGGGTCTCGGTCGGCTCCATCAGGGGGTATCCATGGATAAACGACCATCTGGTGATAAGCCAGGTGGTCGGCAGCACCTGCACCGTCCCAATATGCAGTATGGGGTACGACCAGGAGTATGTCGAGGTTTTCAATCCCACCACCTATACCTGGACCATGGATGGAGAGATCGGTCTCCGGTTCCAGCGTTCCGCGGATGGGGTTAAGAAGAACATACTGGTGAACTATCTGAATTCGGATATCAGGGCGGGAGGCTATTACCTGTTCGCCAATACAGGGACGGTCATAGTCGCAGGCTCGAATGTGGACGTGGACGCCGTGTGGGGGACCGGTAATAACACGACAGACTTCCCATATTTCGCCTCGGATATGAATATCATACCTACGGCCGCAGCTGTGAGCGATGCAGAAGGCGCGGGCGCGGTGGAACTGTATCGGATCGCGGACGGAGAACCTCTCGACAGGGTCGGTTGGGATAAGAACGGCCATGCCGCTCCGTTCTACGAAGGTTCTTTCATCGACCAGAGCATAGGCCTCTCCCCGAACGAGCTATATGCCAGGCGCACGAGCACGGGGGATACGGCCGGGATCGACTGGACCAGGGGGCCCGCCTACGATTCGAACGACAATAGCCTGGATTTCTACGACTATTCTTCCGGCATACCGGCGCCGCCGCATAATTCGGTCACGTACGACCTCCCGGTCCTGGCCGGAACGCCGGCTATCGGGGCCGTGGTCTCATGTTCGGACGGCAACTCGGCTTCGGCGGAGGCCATACTATCCAGCAATACGGCCGTTCCCCAGCCTTACGCCTCCTTTTATCTGGTAGGGGTAGCCACCGGCTCCTGGTCGCTGATCATTACCAGCGGAGTCTACAGCCTCGAGCAGGCCACGGTGCCGGTTTCCGTTCCAGGCTCGGTATATACTTTCGCCAGCACTTCCACTTTCCTTTCGCAGGAGGGCGACACAGGGCTTATAACCGGGCGCGTTACCGGCGCCGACGGAGCCTTGTTGAACGGCATTACGGTGACCTCTCCCGGCGCGGTACCCGCGCTGACCGGCTCGGACGGGCGCTACAGGATACGGGTAGCGGCCGGCGTGGTGGACGTCACCGTGAACCCGACCGGAGCGACCAACCTTTCCAGTTATGTCACGGCCTCTTCCAATTCCATCCCGGTGGATGCCGGAGAGGTGCATTCCGGAGTGGACGTCGTCCTCTACCGCGGGGGGCGGGTCAGCGGTTTCATAACCAGGGACGGGGTCAACGGCCTGCCCGGCGTGGCGGTGTCCATACTGGACGCGAATCATCTGGCCAGGGACCAGCAGGTCAGCGGCGTGGACGGACATTTCACTTCCATAATCCTTTCCACCGGCCTGTATACCGCGGCTCCGTCGATAGGTGCCCTTGAGTATTCGAGCCCGGAATCCTCCACCGCCACCATCCTCAGCATGGGCAGCACGGTCTTCACCTCCACTTTCACCATCTCCGGGGCGCTCGGTTATGTCACCGGCTCCGTGCTCTCCGACGGCGATCCTATCACGACAGGGGTGCTTATCGTGGTGACCACGAGAACGCTTCCCGCTTCTTTCACCGGGGTCCCGGCCGTGTCCATGCCGGCACCGCCGGACCTCAGTTCCACGACCCTTACCGGCACCCCGTACTACCTGGTTTCCAGCATGGAGAACGGGACTTACAGGGCCGAGGTGCGCCAAAGCACCAATCCGGCGTACAATGTCTACGCCTACTATCCGAAACCTTCCGGCTCATCGGCCAGCGTCGCCTTCTCGTCTTCGGCCAACGTGCAGGTGCGGGCCGGAAGCGCGACATGGGTGAACTTCTCATGGTGATATCAGGACATTCTAGACGCCGCGGTTTCACCCTGCTGGAACTGATGATGGTCGTGGCCATAGTCTCAGCCCTTTTCACCGTGGCTTCCCCACTGCTCAGGCAGGCGAACCGCATGTTCATACTTACCAGGACACGTATACAGCTGCAGCAGGAGGCGCGCGGCGTGATGTATATCATAACGCGGAACCTGCGGCAGGCGCAGAGCGATACGATCAAGATAAGCAGGGTCAACGCTAACCAGCCTTTCTATTCCAAGATATCGTTCACCAAGGTGCAGGGTGGGGACGCTCTGGTCTTCCAGCAGGAAGGAAATAACCTGTACCAGGTCCTTGGCGGCGCCAAGCGTCCGCTTTCCGCCAACCTCCAGTATCTGGCTTTCACCTTTCCCCGTTCCGACGACATGGGGATAATCTCGGTCTCGCTGACGCTCCAGCAGAATATCTACGAAGGCAGGACCAAGGCTCTGCATATGGCCTCGGAAAAGGTCAGGGTGATGAACTAGCCGGGAGTTCGGGGGGGCGGCGTATCATTATGAAGAAAAGAAAAGGCTTCCTTCTGGTCATGGTCCTGTTCGTCCTGGTGCTGCTTACGATAATGGTGCCGGTAATGGTCCAATGGGTCAAAGACGACGTGAGAATATCCATGAAGGACCAGAAGTCCAGTATGGCGTTCCAGCTGGCGGAGGCGGCCGTAGACAGGGGGTACTGGAAGGTCAAAAGCTCCACGGCCACTTTCGCCTTCGCGGTGGAGGGGGGGACGCTGACGGGTTACAATTTCGACTCCACCTATGAGGACATAGTCGGCGGGACTTACCGGGTGAAGGTGGCGGCCGGTCCGGGGGCGGACCAGGTCACTATTTACGGCGAGGGGCGGGACCTGCAGAACAGGGAAACACGGGCCATAAAGACGGTGTTCACCAATACCAGCGTCCCGGGGGCAATAATAGCCGGCGGCCTTCTGAGCGCGACCGGCGCCAGCGTGGTCCATTGGGGCCCCATCATGGCCATGGGGGATATAGAACTCAGCGGTAACGCCGCCAATAACGGTTTCCCGCGTAAGCTCTCGCGGCAGACCGTGAAGCCGCTGGACCCCACCAACAACACCGATCCGCCGAACACCGACAGCCTGGAGTGGTGGTCCAACTACGACGTTCCCGAGCTTCCCAAGTTCGACTTCGCCACCCTGCGCGCGTCAGCCGCGGCTTCCGGTACGCTCAACTGCGATGATACGAGCGTCACTTCGGAGGTCTACACCACGGAACATAATCCATGCATCGGCAGCGGCTGTACCGATTCGGGCTGGGATTGCTCCTGCGAAAGGACCTGCCAGGGGACGGCCTGCAGCGACAGCGGCTGGGGCTGCAGCTGCACCCGCGGCTGCTACGGAAGCGCCTGCGCGGAC
>JAKLEK010000087.1 GCA_022703115.1 Elusimicrobiota bacterium | reverse complement strand
CCGGCCGGCTCGGACTCGCTGGTCCGGAGCTGGAGCCACCTGGCCGAACGCTTCTATTTCGTACCCGACGAGAACGCCAGATACGAACTTCTGGAAAAAGAACGGTTCCTGCTGTATTTCGCCGTCACCGACTCCGACGTGATACAGGCCCGCAAGGCCGGGATCTGGGCGGTACGCCTGCGTAAAAGCCGCAAATCCGCGCTTTCAGGAGAGGCCGAACCCCGCCGGTTCAACGAGCCGGTCCTCCCCCTCTCGGAATTCTAGTCAGGAAGGTTCAGAAGGAGATTATGACCGGTCTGTGGCCCCGGCACTCTTCCGGCCCGTACTGGGCGTAGGACACTATTATCACGAGGTCGCCTTTCTGCGCCAGACGCGCGGCCGCCCCGTTGATGCCGACGACCCCTTTCCTTCCGTAAATGACGTAGGTGGAAAACCTGGCCCCGGTGTTAACATTGTACACGTCGACCTTCTCGTTCTCCATCAGTTCCGCCTTCCTGCAGAGCGCCCTGTCGATGGTGATAGAACCGTTGTAGTTCAGGTCCGTCCTCGTCACCTTGACGCGGTGTATCTTGGATTTCAAGAGCGTCCGTATCATGTTCAGCTCCTTGCCTTGTTCAGTTTCACGGCCTCGGCTATCCCTTTCAGTACCAGGTCCGGCTCCACTTTGTCGAACACCCCGGCGCTCTCGAACATCTTTGAGAACCCTCCGGTGCCTATGACCAGCGGGTCCTCCCCCCTGAAATATTCCGCTTTAATAGCCCCGACTATGCCTTTGATGGCGAAAAAATGGCCGTGATAGAGCCCGGACTGTATCCCCTCCACCGTGGTCCGCCCGACCAGTTCGGCCGGCCTTACTATCTCGACTCTAGGCAGTTTGGCCGTCTCCCTGGCGAGCGCCTCCATAGATATCTTGAGGCCCGGCAGGATGAGGCCGCCCAGGTACTCCTTCTTCCCGGATACCGCGCAGAAGGTGGTGGCTGTGCCCAGGTCCACTATTATCAGGTCCTTCCCCTCGAACATCCTGGTCCCGGCTATGGCGGTGGCGATCCTGTCGGCTCCTATTTCGGCCGGGTTCTTGTACCGTATATTAAGGCCGGTCTTGATACCGGTCTGGATCAGGAACGGCTCCAGCCCGAAATATTTGACGGCGCTCTGCGTCAGGGAATAGACCAGGTCCGGCACGACCGAGCATACTGCGAAATCTCGGATCTCCGCCGGGTCCATAGAATTCTCCCTGAGAACGCTCTTGAAGAAGATGCCGAATTCGTCGGAGGTCACGTTCCCCTTAGAGGTCTTGCGGAACTTGAACAGCAGTTCGTCCCCTTTGAACACCCCCCCGAATATCTGACTGTTGCCCGCGTCCAGCGCTAACAGCATTTCCCCTCCTTTCCTTCCGTCCGGAGATACCCGGCCAGTACCGCGGCCAGCTCTCCGGCGTCCCGGCAGTCCCGGACCCTTTCTCCGCTCCTGTATATATGGAACGGATGCGCGCCGCGCATTTCCGACAGATCGTTGTGTACCACTATATCCGCGGCCTTCAACTCCCGCACGGCCGCGGCCGCCGCGGCCGGCCGCAGTCCCGAAGTCAGCTTGAAGCCCACGAGCGCGGGCGCGCGGCCTTTGGGACGCCCGAGGGCGTATCCTTTTATCCGGTCCAGGATCTTGAAATTTCTCTTGAGCACCAGCGTGATCGACGGCGCGGCGGAAGGCATCTTCCCCCGCCGGCCCGGACGGTAGGTCCTGCCGCCGGCTTTCACGCGGTCCACCGAATAATCCCCCACAGCGGCCAGATGGACCACGGCGTCGAACGCCGAAGTCCCGAGCAGGTCCCTGATCTTCCGGTCCAGATCGCGGAAGTCGGAGAACTCCGAGGTCCTGACCCCTTTTTCCGTCGGACGTTCGGAGCCCTTTCCGCAAAGGCAGGTCACCGAGAAGCCGGCCGCCCTCAAGCCGTCCGCGATATCGCTCCCGGTGCGCCCGGTGCTCAGGTTAGAGATGAAACGCACGTCGTCGATACGCTCCCGGGTGCCACCGAGCGTGACCAGGACCCTCATCCAAGCTCCTTCATGATGATCCCGTACAGTTCCTCCGGTTCCAGGAGCCTGCCGGCGCCTTTGTCCCCGCAGGCCTGGTAGCCCGAGCCGACCCCCAGCACCTTAACCCCCCAGCCTTTCAGGATGCGGATGCCGTTCGCCGTGGCCGGATGGGCGTACATCCGTTCGTTCATCGCGGGCGCGATGAGGTACGGCTTAGAGAAGTCGAAAGCCAGGAAAGTGGTGGAGATATAATCGTCGGCGACGCCGGCCGCGAGCTTGTTGATGATGTTCGCAGTGGCCGGACATATCACCGCGAGGTCCAGCCACTTGACCAGCTCCACATGCTCGAGCGCGAACCTTTCCTCGAAAGTATCCACGTAGACCGGATTGCGGGTGAGGCCCTCGAGCGTGGACTTTCCGATGAAGTTCAGCGCGTTGGCCGAGCATATCGTTTTGACTTCCAGACCGCTCTGGACCAGACGCGAGATCACCGCGCAGGCCTTGTAGCAGGCGATGGAACCGGTGAGCTGGAACAGCACATGTTTAGATCTTGACATTGTCTATCAACCTCGTTCTTCCGAGTTTTACCGCTCCGAAACGCCTGCCCCAGCGCTCCTCCACGTACTCCGGCTCCAGGCCGGCGGCGGAAAGCCTGCGTTTTATCGCCCCCGGGGTCCCGCCGGCCGATAGGATGCGGCCGAACGACGGGGCCAGCCGCCGCTGGGCGGACGTAAGCAGCGCGTTCCTCGAACTCATGGCCAGTCCGTCCGGCTCCCTTACGATGGAGCACGGAACGATCCGCGTAGCCATGAAGAACGCGGCCGCCATTCCCTTTATCAGTTCATACTGCTGATAATCCTTTTCCCCGAAATACGCCCTGGAAGCGCCCACGATGTTGAGCAGTTTCATCACCACGGTGAGCACGCCGTCGAAATGCCCCGGCCTGAAAGCCCCGCAGAGGAGCGAGCTCTCCCCCGTTTCGCTCACCCTGTACCTGTATCCGTCCGGGTACATCCCGCGGTAATCCGGCAGGAACAGGAAATCGGCGCCTTCGGCCTCCAACGCCCGCATGTCGGCCCGTAGGGTCTTCGGATACTTCAGCAGGTCCTTTTTATCGTTGAACTGGGTGGGATTCAGGAATATGCTTACGACCGCGGCGTCGTTCTCTCTCTTCGCCCGCCGCAGCAGCGACAAATGCCCCTCGTGCAGCGCTCCCATGGTCGGGACGAAACCCAGGCTCCGCTCCCTTAGAGCTCCGCCCTTCCTCAGACGCAGCCAGGCCTTAGCGCTCCGGATGATCCTCATGCCGCGGTCCTTTCGGGCGGGAACCCGGCGGATTTGACCTCACGGTCGAACCGGTCCAGCGCCGAAACCACCAGCTTCCGTCCGTCCAGATACCGCTTCACGAACGGAAGCGGGACATCCCCGTAAAGCCCGAGCATGTCCTGCATCACCAGCACCTGGCCGTCCGTATGCGGCCCCGCGCCGATGCCGATGGTGGGGACCTTGAGCGCGGAGGTGACGGCCTTGGCCAGAGCGGACGGCACACATTCGATCACCACGGCGAAGCAGCCCAGTCCCTCCAGCTTCTTAGCCTGCTCCAGGATCCGCCTTGCGGACGCCTTGTCCCTGCCCTGCATCCTGTGGCCGCCGAACCTGTGGACCGACTGGGGGGTCAGGCCTATATGGCCCATGACCGGGACGTCAGAATCGATTATCCGCCTGATCACCCTCTCATGCCCGTCCACTCCCTCCAGCTTCACCGCCTGCGCGCCGGCTTTCACCAGCATATCCACGCACTCCATGGCCTTATCCGGGCCTTTCCTGAACGAGAGGAACGGCATATCGGCCACGACGAGTTTGTTCTTGACGGCGGCCGACACCGCCCTGGTATGCAGCGCCATTACCCTGTCCGAGGCCCATACGGTCGAGGACTTCCCGTGCATGACCATGGCCAGGCTGTCCCCCACCAGAACGCAATCGACCGAGGAAGCTGCGGCCAGCGCCGCCATCGTGTAGTCATAGGCCGTCACCATGGATATTTTCGGCCCTTTCTTCTTATACCGGTAGAAATCATTTATCCGCATATTCTGGCTCCTTTATGTCCAAGCGCCCGCGCGAACGCCGAGTAGACGCCGCGGAACGAGTCGCCTCTTAAAGCCTCCAGGTCCGTCTTTATGGTCCGCGCGTCCTTTCTCTGCAGCGGCCCGGTCAGGCCGGATCGGGGGTCGTGCTCGAAATTGGCCAGAGCGGCGCGGAAGTAAGCGCGGACATGCTTTTCAGGGACCTTGAACTCGCCTCTCAGTCCGTCCATGGCTTTTCGCCACAGGATGAACGGCAGATTCCCGCCGAGCACGCAAAGGGCGTGGTAAAACGCTTTCTTTCCCTTCCGCACCCTGAAGAACGGGTTCCTGAACTCCGGTACTAGCGCCCTGAGGGGAGGGCTTCCGGCGTCCAGGGCGAAGGGAACGGCGCGATACTCCTCCAGGGTCATGGGCCTGGAGGAGAGAGGCATGAGCGGATGCAGGCCGAACGCCCCGGGGACCGTCATGCTGCCTGAAAAATGCAGCAGGACGCGCCCTTTGAGGAAAGGGTCCGCCCCGATGACCGCCTCAAGTTCCGAATCGCTGACCAGTACGAAGATCTTTGCGCAGTCCGCAAGAGCTTCGGACATGGCGCGGCCGGAACCGCGGCGCCAGACTATGTAAGGTGTTTTAAGCAGCCTGAAATAGGCCTGGAGATGGCTGGAAGCCTTTCCGCCGCCTATAATGCCGTAGGGAGCCCTGCCCGGGCGTGAGTGTCTCATAAACAAGGGTACCTGTCCTTGCCCGCCTTCGGGGCCCCGGGGATCAGGTCCGCGGGTTCTATTCTACGAAACTACCGATGGCCGCGTAAATAACGTACGCGTTGGCCGGGCCGATCTTAGAGCGGAACAGGGAGCGCGGAGACCGGCGCCGTTCCTGCCGGAGTTGATTAATATTTTTAAAAATAATAGACTATATGCACCAAAACATGCGGGACTGCATCTTCTGTAAGATAGCCGGGCACGAGATCAACGCTAAGTTCGTTCACGAGACCGAGGAACTGGCCGCTTTTCAGGACCTGAACCCGCAGGCGCCTACGCATGTTCTGATCGTGCCTAAAAAGCATATAGCGCGGCTTTCGGAAGCGGCTCCGGAAGACGTTGCTCTCCTGGGCAGGCTGCAGTACGCCGTCAGGGAGATCGCCGAAAAGCTCGGCGTGGCCGACAATTTCAGGCTCGTTACCAATAACGGGCGAAAAGCCGGACAGTCGGTGGACCATCTGCATTACCACCTCCTAGCGGGGCGGAAGATGAACTGGCCTCCGGGCTGATACGGCGGCGACCGGCGACGGTCAAGGTGGTGATATTCGTGGTATTCATCAAACTCAGAGACGAAGAGAACATCGAAGAGGCCCTCAGGCGCTTCAAGCATGAATGCGAGAAGAACGGCATCCTGAAAGAGATAAAGCGCCGGGAGCATTACCTCTCCCCCAGCCTCAAAAGGAAGCAGAAGTCCGAAGAAATGAGGCGCAAGCTTCGCAAGAGCAGAAGGCCCTACTAGTTCCTGCGGCGGAATAATGTCCCCATGCCGGCGGCCGGCGTGGGGATGTTTTCACCCGGCAGGCGGCCGAAAGGCCCCTATCGTACCCGTTCCCGACAGCATGACATCCCACCCGCTCTCCGACTCCGTACGCGCTAAACTGGACATCGTGGATGTCGTGCGGGATTACATTCCCTCCCTGCGCAAAGCCGGCCGCAACTACAAGGCCGCCTGCCCTTTCCACGACGAAAAGACCCCCTCGTTCACCGTCAGCCAGGACAAGCAGATATACTACTGTTTCGGCTGCAACGAGGGCGGGGACATGTTCAAGTTCGTGATGAAGATCGACGGGCTCACCTTCGTGGAGGCGCTGAAGAAGCTTTCGCTGAAGGCCGGGATACCGTGGAAGGAGACGGAATACAGCCAGCTCAGCGCCAGGGAACGGGAACGGCTGGACATGAAGAAGGTCCTGGCCGCGGCCGCGGACTTCTACTCACGGCTGCTCTTCGCCTCGAACGGGGAACAGGCCAGGCTCTACCTGGGCCGCAGGAAGATAAACAAGGCTTCCGTGGAACGTTTCGGCCTGGGTTTCGCGCCCGGCGAACCGTCTCTGACCGCCGAACTGGAACGCAAAGGGTTCTCGAAGGAACTGATCGTCTCCGCCGGCCTGGCCGCGGACCCCTCCGCTCCGGTCCCGGGGCCGGTAAGAACGCTGCTGGAGCGGGAA
>JAKLEK010000086.1 GCA_022703115.1 Elusimicrobiota bacterium | reverse complement strand
CCGGGTCGTCGGACAGGGAAGTTCCTTTCGCCGCGGCCGGACGTGTACGCGACCTCTCGTATACAGGACCGGCCTTTTCGCGCACTTCCGGCAGACGGGTCAGGAAAGCCAGCGCGCCGGCTATGGCGAGAGCTCCGCTTATGGTTATAGCGTGAGCGGGTCCCAGCCGGCTGGCCGCCCAGCCGGCCAGTAGACTGCCGAAAGGGGCCAGGCCCATGAAGGCGAAAGCGTAGAAAGCCATCACCCTCCCCCGCTTATCGTCGTCTACAAGGGTCTGTATGACCGTGTTGGCCGAAGCCATCTGGGTTATCATGCCGAAACTCGCCACCGCTATGCATAAGGCCGCAGAGAGGAATCCTCCGGAAAAAGAAAGCCCTATTATTCCGACCCCGAAGACGCAGCCGGACACCGGAAGCATGTTCTCGAGCCCTGCGGGATCGCTTCTGGACGCGAGCGAGAGGGCGGCGGCGAGAGCTCCCGCTCCCGAACACGCCATCAGGAATCCAAGGGTCTCCGGGCCGCCGCGCAGGACCTCTTTCACGAAAGCCGGCATCAGCACCACGTACGGCATGGCCGTCAGGCTGGTAAGCGCGACCAGCAGGATGACGAACTTGATAGGGGAGAAACCGAGCGTATATCTAAGGCCCTCCTTGAAGCGCTCCGCCAGACGCGCCTCGGGGGCCGGATCTTTCGCCTGCACCGGGTCCATGGCGTACAGCGCGGACAGGACCGCCGCGTAGCTCAGCCCGTTCAGCATGAAGCACGTTCCTTCCCCGACCGCGCTTATCAGCACGCCGGCGATGGATGGGCCCAGCAGCCTGGCGGAATTGAACATGGAGGAGTTCAGCGCTATGGCGTTCCCCAGGTCCTCCTTTTTGCCCACCAGCTCGGCCACGAAAGCCTGCCGGGCGGGGATATCGAAAGCGTTGACCAGGCCCAGGAACGAGCTCAGGGCGAGGATATGCCATATCTCGACCCTTCCTGACAGGACGATAGAACCGAGCGCCAGCGCCTGGAGCATGGACAGGGCCTGGGTCGCGAGCAGGATCTTCCTGCGGCTGAAACGGTCTGCCGCCACACCGGCCAGCGGCGCGAGGATGAGGACCGGTATCTGAGAAGCGAAACCTGTAACGCCGAGCAGCAGCGCGGAACCGGTCAGGCGGTAGACCATCCACCCCATGGCCACGCTCTGCATCCAGGTGCCGATAAGGGAAATGCCCTGGCCGCAGAAAAAAAGCCTGTAATTCCTGTATTTGAAAGCCCTGAGCACGAGGGAAGCCCTGGAAGGAGCGCGTCCGCCGGGATGTCGAGTATCCATAGAAGCTGACCGCAGGGAGGCCTAGGCTCGGACGTCTTTGCTCTCCGAAGGCTGTTGCGGAGCCTCCGCGGCGATCGGTACGGTGAAACTGAAAGTGGCGCCCTCTCCCAGGCGGCTTGTCACCCACATGCTGCCGCCCTGTATCTCCGCCATGGACCTGGCCAGCGAGAGGCCCAGGCCGCTGCCTTCCTTCCTCTGGTCCTGCGGTCCCACCTGCACGAAATAGCCGAAGATCTTGCGGATATCCTCCGGAGCTATACCGCAGCCGGTATCGCTCACCGATATCACCACGAAACCGGCGTTGTCCCCGGCGCCTTCCTCCAGCGACACGTCGATAGAACCGCCCTCCGGGGTGAACTTGATCGCGTTCGATATCAGATTGGTCAGGGACTGGACGGTCCAGCGTTTATCAGCCTGCACTTTCGGGCAGCTGAGCGGGGTTTTAACGGAGATCTTCAGGCCCTTGCGCCGCAGCCACGGCGCCAGGTCGCCGACCGTTTCCCGGACCAGCTCGATCGGGTCCACCGGCGCGGCGGCGATAGCCATGCGTCCGGTCTGTATCTTGGAAAGCTGCATGATATCGTCTATCAGCAGGTTCAGTTTTCTGGCGTTCCTCAGGGCCACTTCCAGGATCTCCCGGTCCTGCGGCTTCAGGCCGGAGGATCCGTCGTCCAGGATGAGCTCCAGCGAACACCTTATGGCGGTGAGCGGCGCTCTCAGCTCGTGCGTGAGATAGCCTGAAGTAAGCTGATCCTTGGTCATTCCCACAAATCCCCCCCATTAACCGCCGACCGGATACCGACCCAGCCCCTTAGCTAACGACCGCTAACCGGCTGGGAACAGCACTTTTCCCAGTATCCTGCGGCCTCCGGCGCCTGTGGCCGAGGGGCAGTGGTTGGATTCTCCCTTGAAAGCCAGCCAGCCCAGCAGGGCGAAGCAGGCCGGCTCCTTGGCGAGCGGATCTATCCCTATCTCCGCTATGCTCCTGACATTTATCCCGGGCAGCTCGGAAGCGATGTTGCGCATGAGCACCGGGTTCAGCGCTCCGCCGCCGCTGACTATGAGCTCGCGGGTGCCATTGGGCGCGAACTTACCGAAAGCCAGGGCTATCGAAGCGGCGGTGTAATAGTTCAGGGTAGCCAGCGCGTCGGGGGCGTTGCCGGCGTTCAGCCCGCCGAACCAGCGCTTCAGGAAACCGGCGGCGAACTCGTCCCGGTCCAGCGACTTCGGCGGTTTGCGGGAGAAGAACGGCAGTCTGAGCATGGCGGCCGTCTTTTTCCGGTCTATCCTGCCGGCCGCCGCCATTCGCCCGCCGGCGTCGTACGTCTTACGGCCGCCGGTCAGCATCGCGACGGCCGTATCCATAAGGGAATTCCCCGGTCCGGTGTCGAAACCGAAGGTGCGGACCCCTTTGCCCACGAAAGCCACGTTGCCAACGCCGCCTATGTTCTGGAGCGCGACCGGACGCCCCCCGCCGAACAGGTATTCGTCGAAAAAGGGGATGAGGGGCGCGCCCTGTCCGCCGGCCGCCATGTCCGTGGGGCGGAAGTCCGCGACCACAGGCAGGCCGGTCTCCTCGGCCAGGAACGACGGTTCGCCTATCTGCAGCGTGCTGCCGCCTTCCCCGGGCAGATGATAGACCGTCTGCCCGTGCGAACCTATCACGGCTATATCCCGGTAAGGGGTCCTGTGTTCCCCGCAGAAACGCCTGACCATGCCGGCCCAGAGCCGCCCAAGGTCGAAATTAAGCGCTGAAAGCTCGGGGGTCCTGAAGCCGTTGGCCGCTATGATCCTTCCCTGAAGCGCGGGGCTGTAAGGATAGGTCTTGTAGGCTTCCACCTTCAGTTCTCTTTTACCGTCGTTCACGGAACACAAGGCTATCGAAAGCCCGTCGGCGGAAGTCCCCGACATCAGGCCCAGCGCTTTTATCGTTCTGTTCTTCTTGATCATGGTCGGCACCTTCCGGTCAGACGCGTTTTTCCTCCGGCCCTTTGGCCGCTTTTTTCAGGCAGGCTATCTCTTTCCACAGCATCCTGAGCTCGGTCCCGTAGAAATCGTTCACTTTGGCGTGGTCCAGTTCCGAACCGGCTCCGGTCCCGCCGTGGCTCGGCCGCGCCGGGATGCCGAAAACCGTAGTATCGCAGGGTACGTCCTTCAACAGCACCGACCCGGCGCCGACGCGCGCCCGGTCGCCGATAGTTATGGCGCCCAGAACTATCGCCCCGGCGCCTATCACCACCCCATTGCCGATGGTCGGGTGCCTTTTCTTCTTCTCCAAACTGGTGCCGCCGAGCACTACCCCCTGGTACATCAGCACGTCGTCGCCTATCTCGGTGGTCTCGCCTATGACGACGCCCATTCCGTGGTCTATGAAGAAACGCCGGCCTATGCGGACGCCGGGATGTATCTCTATGCCGGTAAGGGCGCGGCTGAGATGCGACACCAGCCTCGCCGGCAAAGCGAGCCCCAGTGTCCACAACCTGTGCGCCAGCCTGTGCAGCCACAGCGCGTGGAGGCCGGGATAGCAGAGAAGCACCTCAAGGACCCCGCGCGCGGCCGGATCCTTGCTGAACACGTTCCTTATGTCTTCGATGAACATCATAATGGCCCCCTGGAGACGCGCCGGGACAACGGTCAGGAACCTGATAGAACCACGTCAAAGTTTATTATATAATTTTGGCGCAGCGTTGTTCGCCCGCCGGCCCGGCAAAGGAAGGCCTCAATCCGGCGGGACACCGGGGAAGACACGGTTCATAATGCCTGACCGAGATATTTCATCGCCGGCCCTCCTCGCGGCGCTCCTTCTCGCCTGCGCCGCGGCCTTTACCGGCATCACCCGCGGGCTTCCATCGTCAGAAAGGCTCGGCCGCGTCTTTGAAAGCGCGGCCCAGATAGAAGCGAACGCGGGCCTGATGCTGGCCGCGCGCGACGCCCACTACGAAAAGGCGGAGAACGTACGGCGCTCCGGTTCGGTTTACGTCGGTCAGGCGATGCCCGGGAAAGCGCGCCGCCCGGCGGCGGCCGAGGAGATCCCTGCGGCCGAGGCGGCCGGCTCGCTCAGGAGTTTCTTCCTGGGCAGCTTCGTCGGGGACGAGACCTGGAGCGTCAGCATACTCAGCAGGATGCGGCCGGCGGAACTGGACCTGAACCCCCGCACCCTGATGTACGGCGGCGCCTACATATACACTCTTTGCGCCATGCTGGGAACGGCGGCCCTCGCCGGATACCTGCCGCTCTCCTCCGGCGCCGCCTATTTTCTGTACCACCCTGAGAAAGCGGCGGCCGTCTTCATCGTGCTGCGGACGCTTTCCGCGCTCTCCCTTGTGGCCTCCGTGCTGCTGCTCTTCAGGACCGTACGGGAACGCATGGGCGCTTCCGCCGCGCTGGCCGCGTCGACGCTATGCGTCCTGGCGCCTACGGTCGTCTACCACGGCCATGTGGCCAAACCGCACGTTTACGCCATGCTCTGGTCGCTGCTTACCTTCCATTACGCCCTCCGGATAGCGGAGGAAGGCCGGAAACGCTATTACGTTCTGGGCGGCGCCGCCGCGGGGCTCGCCCTCGGAACGCTTTTACCCAACGCTCTGGTCTTCTCCTCCCTGCTCTTCGCCGAGCACGCCAGGACCGGGAGCGTCCGGGGAACCTTGAACAGGAACGTGCTCCTCGCCCTGCTCTGCGCGGCGGCCGCCTTCTTCCTGACTAACCCGTACGCGGCCTTTTCCGGACTGCTGGCCTCTACGATAGGCGCCGCGAACAGCGCCTACAGCTACGGGGCCGTACGCCTCTCGGACATGCCCCGGGCGCTCGGAGTGCTGTTCTCGGGCGCGGTCAATTGGACTTACGCGCCGCTTCTGGCCGCGGGCACGGTATGCGCCTTGCGGTCGTACCGGTCGTTCGGACGCGTCCTCGCCCTGACCGCATGGACCTTCATATCAGGGAATCTTCTCTTCCTCAGGCACCCGGGTCCGTTCTGTTCGGCGGTCCCCTTCATAGCCGTTCTCTGCGTGATAGCGCTGCGTGACATGTTTTCAGGGGGCGCCGCCCTGAAGGCGGCCGCCAGGGCCTGGCTGGCGCTGACGCTGGCCGCCGCAGGCTGGGGCGCCTTCGCCGTGGTACGCGATTTTTGCGAGACCCCGAACCTCCAGAAGGCGGGGGAATGGATCAACGCCGAGGTGCCGCGCGGTTCCTCCATAGGCCTGCCGGGAAGCGAAGACCTCCGCCCCGCGGTCAGCCCCTACATGCGTTTCCTGGATTACAGGCTTTACCGGATGGACCCGACCGCTCCCACGGCCCCCGACGCCCTTCTGCCTGAGTATATCGCCGTCACCGGCTTCGCCAGGAAGTACGTGCGCGGACTGGAAGGATTTCTGGAAGAAAGATACTCGCTGGAAAAGGAATTCGCTCGTCGCCGAGGGTTTATACCGGCGCTGGCGGAAGGCGGACCGGATTTCTCCCCACAGACCGACGTCTACATTTACAGGCTTCGCGCGCCAGCCCGGCGCGCGTAAGGCGGGTCATTTCTTCTTAAGATGCCAGGGCTTCCCGGACCGCTCACATGCGCCGGAAGCCCCGGAACGGCCCCCTGCCACGTCGAGAGCGATCTCCCTCAGCCTTGAAAGTTCGAACGGCTTGGTCATGTAGCCGGCGGCGCCGAGCTCCATGGCCAGGGTGACCGTGCCCAGGTCCTCCTCGCCGGTAAGCATCCAGACCACCGCCGGCGAACCTTTTTCCTTAAGGGTCCTGAGCACGTCCAGCCCGGACACCCCGGGCATCCGTATATCCAGGAACACGAGCGCCGGCCTTTCCAGCTCTATCAGCCGCAGAGCGTCGCCGCCAGCGGACGAGGTCAGCACCTCGTACGTGCCGGAAAAAGCCTGCGCCAGCATGCGTCGCACGCTCTCTTCGTCGTCCACAATAAGTATCTTGTGCTTCATACCGTTCGAGATGCGGCTTAAAAGGGGTTATCCCCCGATATATTGTGTTAAACAAATACGGGGGATAACCTTAAAAAGAGTATACATCAGGCCGGCGCGGCGCG
>JAKLEK010000085.1 GCA_022703115.1 Elusimicrobiota bacterium | reverse complement strand
CGTCCAATATCAGAGCCCTGGGGCTCCTGGGCTTTCGGGATATCCCGGGAGTGCTCGTGCCCGCTCTGACCCTGTCCGTCCTGCTTTCGATAGACACGCTGAAGACCTGCGTGGTCGCGGATTCTCTGGTCCGCTCCCGCCATGATTCGGACAGGGAGCTCAGGGGGCAGGGGGCCGGCAACATGGTCTCCGCCGCCTTATGCGGCATGCCCGGGGCCGGTACGCTCGGGGCGACCATGGTCAGCATCGCCAGCGGGGGGAAGACCCGCTTCGCCGGCATCCTGGAAGGAGCTTTCGCTCTCGCGGCGGCGCTCGCTCTGGGGGGCGCGATAGGCCGCATTCCCCTCGCCGCGCTGGCCGGGCTGCTTACGGTGGTCGGGGCCAGGATGATCGACCGCGGCAGCCTGCGCCTGGCCCTTAAGAAGGACACGATGCTGGAATTCGCCGTGGTCGTCTCGGTGGCGGGGACCGCGCTGATGGCCGACCTGCTGGCCGCGGCCGGAGTAGGGACGGCCATTTCCATTTTGCTCTTTATAAGGGAACAGATGCGCAGCAGCGTGATAAGGCGCAGATCGACCGGAGCCGAGATATTCTCCAAACAGAGGCGGCTGGCGCGCGAACGTTCGGTGCTGGCGGCTTCAGGCGGGCAGACCCTTGTTATCGAGCTGCAGGGCAGCCTCTTCTTCGGCACCGCCGACCAGCTGTTTTCCGAGATAGAGAAGGACCTGCGCTCGTGCAGGAGGCTGATCCTGGACATGCGCCGGGTCACGTCCGTGGACCTGACGGCCGCGCACATGCTCGAGCAGATAGGCGGGGCTCTTTCCGAACGCGGCGGCTGCCTTGCGTTCTCGCACCTGCCCCACAACCTGCCGACCGGTCTGGACCTCGGGGCTTATTTCAGGCAGCTTGGCCTGACCAGGGAAGGCGGGGGAGGGCTGGTTTTCGAGACCCTGCACGAAGCGCTCGAATGGGCCGAGGACCGCGCTCTGGAGGAGGCCGGGGTATGCCGCCAGGCCGACGGCGAGCCGCTCGACCTTTCCGGCATAGATTTCCTGCGCGAACTGCCTCCTTCGGCGCTGGAGGAGCTCAGGGACGCTTTCTCGGAAAGGAGGGCCGCCGCCGGGGAGCCTATCTTTCAGCGCAAGCAGTCGGGGGACGAGCTGTTCCTGATACGCCGGGGCCGCGTGCGCGTGGTCCTGCCGCTGAAGGAGACGCGCCGCCAGCACCACCTGGCCGTTTTCGGCGCGGGGGATTTCTTCGGTGAAGTCGCTTTTCTGGCCGGGACCCCCCGAACGGCCGACGCGATAGCTCTGGCCGACACCGACCTTTACGTGATCTCCAGGGCGGCGTTCAAGGAGCTTTCCCTGAGGGCTCCGGGCGTCGGAGCCGTTTTCTTCCAGCGTCTGGCCACGGTGGAGGCGCTGCGTCTGCGCGATGCCGACCTGGACCTCAGGCGGATGCAGGACAGTTGAACCGATGAGAAAAGCCGCCGCCGGAAAGCCGGTAGAACCGCACGTCCGGGAGATGCCCTACGCGGAGCCCGCGGACCTGGCCGCCCGCCTGCTGCGCCGCAGGCACCCTACGCTGCTGGACAGTTCCATGCGCCATCCCCTTCTGGGGCGCTATTCTTATCTTTCCTGCGACCCTTCCGCCTCCCTTACGGTCCGCCGCGGAAAGGCGTTCTGGAACGGGAAGCGTATCGCCGTTCCTGCGCTTGAAGCGCTGGACCGGGCGCTGGCCGAGAACCGCAGCGGACATATCGACGGCCTCCCGCCGTTCCAGGGCGGGTTCATGGGTTTCCTGGGCTATGAGTTCGGGCTTTCCCTCGAACCGTCGGCCGAGGTCCCGGGCGGGTTCCCGGACCATCCGGAACTTATCCTGCATTTTTACGACGTCGTGGCCTCCTTCGATCATCTCAGCCGCCGGGCTTTCATAGTCTCCACCGGCCTCATGGGCCGCGACCCAGCGGCCCGCGCGGACGAGTTCGCGGCGATGCTGTCGGCTTCGCCGCCCCCCGCCGGGAGATCCGGACTGTCCGGGTGGAGGTCGGATTTCACCCGCGCGCGGTACGAAGCCGCCGTCAGGAGGACGGTCGATTACATCCTGGCCGGGGACATATTCCAGGCCAACATATCGCAATGCTTCTCCGCGCCCGTGACCGCGGGTTTCGACGCTTTCGCTTTCTACCGGCGGCTGCGTTCGCTCAACCCCGCCCCTTTTTCGGCGTTCTTCGATTACGGCGGTCTCTCCGTCGCCTCCAGTTCCCCGGAGCGGCTTATCAGTTTCGACGGAACATACGCGGAAGCCCGACCGATAAAGGGGACCCGCCCGCGGCACCCTGTTCCCCGGCGCGACTCGGCGCTTGCCGCGGAACTTCTGGCGAGCTCCAAGGACCGCGCGGAGAACGTGATGATAGTGGACCTGCTGCGCAACGACCTTTCCCGCGCCTGCGATCCCGGTTCGGTCGAGGTCGCGACGCTGTGCGGCCTGGAAACGTACGCTTCGGTCCACCATCTCACCTCCGTGGTCAGGGGACGCCTTTCGGCGGGCCGCACCCGGGGCGGCCTGCTGTCCGCCTGCTTCCCCGGCGGGTCGGTGACCGGCGCGCCGAAGGTCAGGGCTATGGAGATCATCGGGGAAATAGAGCGCCGGCCTAGGGGTATTTACTGCGGCTCGATAGGTTATATAGGCGCCAGCGGGCCCATGGACATGAACATAGCCATCAGGAGCGTCGCATTTTCCGGCGGCGCAGCTTCTTTCCGCGGGGGAGGGGGCATCACGGCGCGTTCCGAGCCCGGCGCCGAGTACGAAGAGACCCTTCAGAAGGTGAGGCTGATACGGGAGGCGTTCGCGCCATGATCCTGATAGTGGACAACTACGATTCCTTCGTCCACAATATCGCCAGATATCTGGAGGAACTTGGCGCGCGCACTCTCGTCCGGAGGAGCGATATGATCTCCCGGAAAGACCTCCGCATGCGCGCGGTGGTCATATCGCCGGGCCCCTGTTCTCCCCGGGAAGCGGGCCGTTCCATGGCCCTGCTGCGCAGATTCTCCGGCAGGGTGCCCATACTGGGGGTCTGCCTGGGTCATCAGTGCGTGGGCGAGGCTTTCGGCGGCAGGGTGGTACGCGCGAAACGGCCTATGCACGGGGACTCCTCCAGGATCTTCCACCGCGGCGAAGGCCTTTTTGCCGGCATACCGGACGGTTTCCGGGCCGGCCGGTATCACTCCCTGGTGGTCGGAGACGAAGGTCCGGAGCTTGAGGTCACGGCCCGTTCCGGAGAGGGGGAGATAATGGCGCTGGGACACCGAAGGCACAGGACTTACGGGGTGCAGTTCCATCCGGAGTCGGTGCTGACGGAGCACGGGTACGACATTTTCCGTAATTTCCTTAAGGCGGTGAAAAAATGAGGACCAGATTCGATGGGAAGAGCATAAGCGGGACCGTCCCGGCGCCGGGAGGGGAGAGGGGCATCCTTCTCGGCGACGGGGCTTTCGAGACCATATTGTCGCTCAACGGGACCCCGGTCTGGCTCGCCGCGCATCTTGACCGGCTGGAAGCCGCCCTTTCCACGCTAGGCATGCCGGTCGGGCGGAAGCATATGGAAGACGAAGTCCGGGCGGTGACGGGACGGGAACCGGGGGTCGTCCGCCTCAGCGTGCTGCGGGGCGGTTCCGGGCGCGGTCTGGCCGGAGCGGGGCCGGAAGTCCCACCGGCGGTCCTGGCAAGTTTTGCCCCCCTTCCGCGGGGAGTTTTCCGGGAGCCGGTCCGGATGGCGGTCTCTTCGGTGCGCCGCAACGAGGGCTCCCCTTCTTCGCGGATGAAGACCCTATCTTATGCCGACAATATACTCGCGTCGCGCGAGGCGGCCGCCAAAGGCGCGGACGAGGCCCTGATGCTCAATAACGCGGGCCGGGTGGCTTCGGCCTCGATCGGCAATATATTCATCGTGCGCGGAGCGCGGCTTATTACCCCTCCCGGGACGGAGGGCGTCCTGGGGGGGATAACGCGCCGGCGCGTCCTGGAGATGGCGTCCGGGCTGGGGCTGGAAGCCGCGGAGGCGCCGCTGTCGGTCGGGGACCTGGTCTCGGCCGACGCGGTTTTCATGACCAACAGCCTCAGGCTGGCTAGTCCGGTCACGGAACTGGACGGGACGGCTCTGAAATGCACGGACGCGGCGTACCGGGTCTTCTCGCGCTTATGCGCGGACATAGTTTCCGAGACCGGTCTGGACCCTAGAGAAACCCTGCCACGTGGACAGTAGCGGGCTTCCCGCAGGGTCGCGCCGGAAGTACGCGCCGGGTGAAAAGTGCTAAAATAAACTGTTACATGGCGCGCGCGGGCGCGCGGCGGAGATAAGGAGGCTTGGCTATGAAATCTATGCTTAGAGGTAAGGACTGGATCGAGACGGTCGACTGGAGCAGGGAGGAGCTGGAAACGGTCCTGGAAGTCGCCAAATACCTCAAGATCAAATTTTCGCTGGGAGAAGCCCACAGGATACTGCAGGACAAGACGTTGTTCATGATGTTCTTCGAGCAGTCGACCAGGACCCGCAACTCCACCGAGGCCGCGATGACCCAGCTCGGCGGGCACGCGCACGACCTGACCCCGGATAAGATGCAGATATCCCACGGGGAAACGCCGAAGGATACCGGCAAGGTGCTTTCACGGTACGGCCACGGCGTAGCCATAAGGAACTGCTTCTACGGCATAGGGAACAAATATATACGCGAGGTGGCCAAAGAGGCGGATATACCGGTCACCAATCTTCAGTGCGACGTGGACCATCCCTGCCAGTCCATAGCCGATCTGATGACGATGCAGGAAAAGTTCGGGCAGAACCTGAAAGGCATGAAGTGCGTGGTCTCCTGGACCTACGCTCCGGCGTACGCCCGGCCTCTCTCCGTCCCGCAGGGCCTCATCACCCTTCTGCCGAGGTTCGGGGTAGACGTGACGCTCGCCTATCCCAAGGAGTTCAACCTGATACCGCGGACGATGGAGGACGCGCAGCGCTTCGCGAAGGCCTCCGGAGCCAAGTTCAAGGTCACGCACAATATGGACGAGGCTTTCAGGGGCGCCCATATCGTCTATCCCAAATCCTGGGGCTGTCACCAGTATCTGAAGGATACCAACGTGCCGGAGGCCGAAAAGAAGGACACCGGCATGAAGATAATCGCCAAGTACAAGAACTGGGTTTGCACCGAGAAGCGCATGAAGCTGGCGCACAAGGACGCCGTCTATATGCATCCGCTCCCGGCCGACAGGGGCGCGGAAGTGGAGGACGCGGTTATAGACGGTCCCCAGAGCGTGGTGTTCGACCAGGCGGAGAACAGGCTTCACACCGTCAAGGCCATCCTGGCCCTGACCATGGGCGGCCGGCCTTAGCGCCTATCGCGGCCATGGAGGCCCGACGTCCGCCTTTCCGCGGCGCGGGCCTCCGGCGGCCGGTACTTATCGCAACGATTTGACCGTTCGCGCTGGAGAATATATATATGAAACGGATCAGGATATTCGCTTTCGGCGGCAACGAAGTGTCTCCGGTGGGCCTCAAGGACCCCGGGACCGGCAAAAGCATCACGCCGGATATCGCCATGCAGTGGCAGCGCACCGCCGAGACGGCCAAGCTCGTGGCCGATATCTTCGAGAAACACCCCGAAGACCTTTACGTGCTGACCCACGGGAACGGTCCCCAGGTCGGTAACGTCCTCATGCGCGCCGAGCTCTGCAGGGAGACGCTGCCGCCTCTGCCCCTGGACGTTTGCGTGTCCGACACCCAGGGCGCCATGGCTTACATGCTGGCGGAACTCAACAACGAGCTGAATATCAGGGGGATAGATAATATAGTTACGGGGGTGGTGACGCAGGTCGTGGTGGACAAGGACGATCCCGATTTCAAGAATCCCTCCAAGTACATAGGACCTTCCTATTCCAGGGAGGAGGCGGAAACCCGCAAGCGCGAGAACGGATGGGCGATGAAGCTCTACAAGAAGGACGAAAAAGGCGCGGAGATATGGCGCCGCGTCGTTCCGTCCCCGGTGCCTTCCGATATAGTGGAGATAGACGCGATCGAGGCGCTGCTGGCGAAGGGCATAGTGCCGATAGCGGTCGGGGGCGGCGGGATCCCGGTGCGCGAGGTTCTTCCCGAGATAAAGAACGGGGAAGAGACCTATCGCTGCAATTACGGAGTGGGCTTCTCCAAGAAGCACAAACCCGGCGCCAAACCGCTCAAGATGTATACCGGAGTGGAAGCCGTTATCGATAAGGACCTCGCCTCCGCCCTGCTGGGCAATATGCTCCTCAAGCGCGCCCGGGCGCGCGGCGAGGAAGTGGAGGTCACGCTCACGATCTTCACCGGAGAGGACGGGGCCAA
>JAKLEK010000084.1 GCA_022703115.1 Elusimicrobiota bacterium | reverse complement strand
AGCGGAGATTGAAAATTGGCTGAACAATCGGCCCAGGAAGTGTCTGGGCTTTCGGACACCGGCAGAAGTCTTTAATGGTTTTGTTGCACTAGCACCTTGAATGTGCCCTACCAGCCCCCGGAATGACTGAGCGTTACAGCAGGAAAAATTTGTATAATTTCCGGGCGGATAATATTCCCCGGTAGCTCAATGGTGGAGCGATCGGCTGTTAACCGATAGGTTGCTGGTTCGAGTCCAGCCCGGGGAGTACAACAACCGGGATCGTCGCAAGACGGTCCCGGTTGTTGTGTTTCAGGCTGACCGAACCACTTCCCTGGTTCGGGTGTCGTTCAGACATCGGCTGAATGACACTGCGCCCGTCCAGCCCTTATGACCCGAACTCTAGACGTATAGTAGTTTATCTTGCAATCCAGACATGGCTCTGATAGACTTATAAACGGAAGGGGAAATTGATAGGATTAAGCATGACCAAGAACATAAAACAGGTTGAAGTTACCGAAACTTCAATCATTTATAACCTTCCGGACATCAAAATGCTTAAGGATGGCCTGATTTCTAACCTTAAGTGGCCGGAAGATAAAAGTTATTTGTTCTTTAATCTTTCAGCCAAAGATACACGCACCAAGCAGCCGATAAAAACAATTGTTTCTACCGATAAGTATTCCTGCCGGCTGAATTATTTATCTCCGAAAAACCGGATCCATTCATTCCGTGCCCCCGAACCCCTTAGAACTTTAAAACTACAGCCTTTTAAGAGCTTGGAAGAAATTAAGAAAATGACGATCTGGTCCCACGGTAAGTATTTCCTGGCGCGATATAAACAATACCTATCTCCGAACCACGCGGCCGAAACAAAAAAATACTTAACTAATTTAAAAAAAGTGAAAAGTGTCGCCATTATCTACAAGAATAAATGCGCAGGAATGGTAAGCCTAATGAAGATCGTTCATGCGACCTCACTTCCTAAACCGTTGCACTGGGTAACCTGGATATGGATAGACAACAAACTTCCTGAAGATGCGCGACGTTATGCGCATTCTCTGGTTCGCTCCTGGCTGATTAAAAACAGTTCAAAATATATTGGCGCAAGCGTTAATGCCGTCAATATAAGGTCACAGAAGTGGTTCTTGAAAATGGGATTCAGGCCTGTACGTGTTTTTTTTGAGAAAATGTAGATCTCATCCTGGATCGGATATTACCACCAGTTGCGAAACATGCTTAATCGATAAGCACAAAAGCCGGGATCGTCACAAGACGGTCCCGGCTTTCGTCTTTCAGGCCTGACCCCCCGGCCGGACAAAACGCTATAATAAATCCGTTATGGGAACACCTCCCGCATACGGCCGCGCAAGGCTCGCCCGCCTGGCCCTGGCCGCCGCGTCTCTCTGCTGCCCGTCCGCAAGTCCGGTGGCTCGTGCCGCCGACCTCAGCATGACCATCGCCGTAACCCCGGCCAGAGGGGAAAGGTCCATCGCCGACACGCCCGGCCGGATCGAGGTGGTCACCGGCGGCGAGCTAGGTTCGCTCCCCGGCGCCTCGCTTGACGAAAAACTCTCCGCCGCCTCGCCCGGCCTCTCCTCCTCCCGTAACAACGGCATCTACTCGTTCGCATCGGTCCTCACCATGCGCGGCCTGCCCGGCGGAGAACAGGGCCGGACCCTGATCCTTCTGGATGGTGCGCCGATCAACACCGGCGCCACCGGCGCGGTGAACTGGAACCGCCTCTCCTACGCCCAAGTAGACAGGATAGAGGTCTTCAAGGGCCCGGCCTCGTCTCTCTACGGGGCCGGAGCCGCCGGCGGAGTGGTCAACGTTATAACCCGGACGCCTTCCGGCCCCTCGGTCTCCGCATCCTACGGCACCTACCGCACCTTCGACTATAGAGGCGAAGCCGGGATAAAAGCCGGAAAATTGTCGCTCTCCATTTCCGGCGGATACCTCACCAGCAGCGGCTACATCTCCGCCCCCAAAGCGCTGCGCGACCCTTATACAGCGAAAAAATACGTCCGTGAGAGAACCGCCGCGATGGATTCCACCATAGACCTCGGAGACGCTGGGAAACTGCGGCTCCAGTATTCGCATAACGACGGACTGCGGGGCGAGGGCTCTCGCATCCTGACGGCCGACGGGGTCAGCCGGACCTTCCGCACGCATTCCGGCCGGGCGGCCTGGAGCGGCGAACGCAACGGGATCGCCTGGCAGGCCGCGGCCAACTACCAGCGCGAAGATTATTTCCGTCTGAACGAATATTTCAGGGGCGCCTCCTACTACAGAGCGGACACGCACGGGATACGCGCGGACGCCGGAGCGCAAACCTCGCTCTCCCTGCGCGGACCGGCTGGGTTCGATCCCACGTTCGGCCTGGATTACAGGCGCGGCATGGTGGACGCCGCAGATCTTCAGACCCGACCATCGCTTTCCTACGCGCGGGACCAGGGCAGGATGGACATATTCGCCCCGTACGCGCAGGTCGTGAAGGAAGTATCAGGGGTCAGGCTGCAGGCCGGGCTCCGCTACGACAACGCCTATTTTCATAACGGTTATTACAGCAACACCTCTCCGGGCTGGGGGCCGGCGAACGGCCCGCTGGATACGCACCGGTGGGAGAACTTCTCGCCCAAGATCTCGGCCGGCTGGGACTACGCGGAGGGATTCTCTCAGTACGTGTCGTACGGAAGGAGCTTCAGGGCCCCGCCTCTGGAGGATATGTGCCTGTCGCTCATGCGGGGTTCCGGCTCGGCGGCGCGGTTCACCATGGCCAACCCGCGCCTGCGTCCTGAAAAGGTGGGGACCGCGGAAACCGGCTTCAGGATGAACCCGGCCAAGGGCGTGTATCTGGACCCCGGCGCGTACGTTTCGCTGGGGGAGGACTTCATATACGAGATAAACACCGGAGACACCATACTGATAAACGGGACTTCCACGCCCGTCTATAAAAAGTGGAACGTGAGCCGCGTAAAGATATACGGCGCGGAGGTGCCGTTAAGGTCGGTCTTCGGGCCGGTCACCGTCTCAGCCTCCTACGGCTGGTCCGAGTCCAGGATCCTGCGGTTCACGTACAACACGGCCCTCCAGAGAAAGATCCTTACCTATGCCCCGCGGCATCTCCTGTCGCTGGGGATGGAATACAGGTCGGGGACATCCACCGCCGGAGCGGAATGGCGGTATAAGTCGCGCCAGTACGCCGACGACGCCAACACGGCCGGTCTCGGCGCCTACGGAACGCTCTCGCTCTCCGCGTCGCGGCGCCTTACCAAAACCATCTCCGCGAGGATCAGAGCGGACAACGTCCTGGACGAACGCTATACGGAAAGCCTGACCGACATGGCGCCGGGAAGGACCGTTACCGCGACCCTCGAGGCCGAGTTCTGACGCGTAGGAGGCAAAGCCGGAGAGCGAGAGGGAGGAATATGCCTTCGAATATAGAGATAAAGGCCAGAGCCTCGGATTGGGACGGGCAGTTCCGCCGCCGTATCCAGATTCGGCGCGCACACGGAACTTATCCAGACCGACACTTTCTTCAATTGCCCTGAGGGCAGGCTGAAGCTGCGGGAAACGTCCGGAGAAGGCGGCCAGTTGATCTACTACCGGCGTCCGGACCTCAATGGGCCGAAACGCTCGGTCTACTTCATCTCTCCGGCGCCGGACCCGGCCGCGGCAAAAGCGCTGCTGGAATCCGCCCTCGGCGCATCCAAAACCGTAAGGAAAAAGCGCCGCCTGTTCCTCTCCGGGCGGACCCGGATACACTTCGACGAAGTGGAGGGACTGGGCCGGTTCCTGGAGCTGGAAGTGGTACTAGGCCCCGGGCAGACCGAGGCCGAGGGGGAGGCTATAGCCAAAGAGATGATGGAAAGCCTCGGCATCGCCCAAGCCGACCTTGTTCCCGGCGCGTACGCGGATATGCTGTAGCGCGGACGGTTGCCGCCCGCACGCTCCGTCCGACGGGACGCGGGAACGATTTTGATATAATATTTTTCAGGCGGGACTTTAACGTCCAAATTGGCCCCGGCCTCGACAGGGACCTAAAGCGGCTGGCGGGAAGCCCCGCCGGCCATTCTAGCCGGCTGGGTTTTTTTATTTCCCTCCGGCGGGGAGACGGGATGAACAGGGTTTTTTCCGGAACAAAGACCACGGTATTCGAAACGATGTCCCGGTTGGCGCTGATGCACGACGCCGTCAACCTCGGACAGGGGTTCCCTGACGACCCCGGACCTGAGGAGGTGCGCCGCAAGGCCGCCGAGGGCCTGCTCTCAGGGTGGAACCAGTATCCGCCGATGCTGGGGCTGCCGGAGCTGAGGCGCGCCGTCGCCGCTCATTACAGGCGTTTTCAGGGAATGGAGCTGGACTGGGAAAGCGAGGTCATGGTCACGTCCGGGGCCACAGAGGCGCTGGCCTGCGCGCTCATGGCGCTGCTGGAACCCGGTGACGAGGCGATATTGTTCGAGCCTATGTACGACGCCTATCTTCCCCTGGTGCTGAGAGCCGGCGGCGTTCCGCGATTCGTACGTCTGCGGACTCCGGAATGGCGGTTCGACCCGGCCGAACTGCGCCGCGCTTTTTCCCGCAGAACGAAAGTTGTGCTGTTCAACGATCCGCTGAATCCAGGCGGCTGCGCCGCCTGCCGCGGCGATGTGGAGCTCCTCGGCTCCCTGGTGAGGGAGAGCGGCGCGGTGGCGGTCTGCGACGAGGTATGGGAGCACACGGTTTTCGAAGGGCCGGCGCACGTTCCGCTCATTTCGTTGCCGGGACTCCATGACCGCTGCGTCAAGATAGGCTCGGCGGGGAAGATCTTCTCGCTTACCGGCTGGAAGGTCGGCTTCGTCTGCGCTTGCCCGGAACTTATGCGGGTCCTCTCCAAGGCGCACCAGTATCTTACTTTCGCGACCCCTCCGAATCTGCAGTCAGCTGTGGCTCACGGACTTGGGATGGGGGACTTCTATTTTTCAGGGCTGAAAGACCGCCTGCGCCGCTCGCGATCGAGACTGGCTTCCGGGCTCACGGAAGCGGGGCTGAAGGTCCTGCCGGGACGCGCCACGTATTTCCTGAACGTGGACCTGGGACCGGGGGGAGACGGCGCGGAATTCTGCGAGCGGATGGTGAAGGAGGCGGGCGTTGCCGCTATACCTGTAGGCGCCTTCCACCCGGAACCGGCGCCTTGCCCCATAGTCCGGTTCTGTTTCGATAAACGCCAGGAAACGCTGGATAAGGCCATCCGCCGGATATCGCGCTGGCGTGCGTAAGCCAGACGCAACAGGCCGATCCTGGAAAGGGCTCAATGGGAGCAAAGGCCCAGTACCGCATAGGCCCTTGGGCCCATGCTTTAAGTCAAAAGCGGGTAATATACTATAATCATGAGGCAGGCGATTATTACGATTTTGGCGGAGGGTATATGAAAGCGGTGAGAGCTTTGTTCATGTACGCGGCGTTGCTGACGATACCGGCTTCTTCTTTTGCCGAAGATAAGCTGCCTTTCAATCTGGTGACCAGGGAGCAGTGGGGAGCGCAGTGGGTCAATCCCAACTCATACACCTCGGCCGGGACGATAGTAAAGTTCACGCTCCATCATACCGCTATGGCCTATCCGGCGAACCTCGAGGCCGCCAAGACCGAGATGCGCAAGATACAGAAGGAAGTGATGACCTGGGGGACCGATACCGCTTACCACTACATCATATCCCCGCAGGGGGACGTGTTCCAGGGGATACCCGACGATAAGCTGGGCACCCACGCGCTGAACGACAACTACGGCAATATCGGCATCTGCTTCATGGGTAATTACATGAACGATACTCCCACACGGGAATCCCAGGAAGCGTTCGTGAACCTGGTGAAATACCTGAAGGACAAATATCCGGGCATAGCCCAGAGCGCGAAGCGCCAGGGCGACCCCGATCCCAAGCGGAGGGCTTTCATACTCCACCGGGAAACCTACGCGACCCTGTGTCCCGGTGACAAGCTGGTGGCCCTGCAGGGCGAGCTTTTCGCGCGGATATTCAGCGACCCCAAGTCCGAACCCCTGGTGTATCGCGATTATACCGCGGCCGCGACCGGGGGCGAAGCGTACATGCCGGACGTGCAGCTCTCATCCCCCTGGTAAACCCCGGCGCTGAAAAAACCGAGGAGCCCGTCCCTTCCGACCGGCTCCTCGGTTTTTTTACCCAACTACTTCCAACGTTGCCCCACAGCTCAGGGTCCGCGGTCTTCCGCAACTAGGGTTCGCGGGTCCTGCCAGGGGCCTGGAACGCGGAACCGGCGTCAAGGCTATGCCAGTGCCGTTTCAAGCGCTATGCGCCTCAGACGGCCGCGTACACAGCTCCGTATGCGGGTTGTGTCCACCAACATACGACAGGATAGCGTAGTCCACCCGGCCTCCGGACGCTTCCGCTTTTCCGGTTCCCCTGCCTCCCGCTCCAAGTGAGGAACATCCTTAAATCTAACAGAA
>JAKLEK010000083.1 GCA_022703115.1 Elusimicrobiota bacterium | reverse complement strand
GAGCTGCTGCTGATCGAGATATTCACCGACCCGGACAGCCGGTTCAAGGACCCCAGGACCGCCGTCAAATGGTCCGCGGAACTGCGCAAGGCATATCCGCTCCATCCGCAGATGCATTTCGTCCAGATCGTTTCGCTTTACGAGGCCGGACAGTACGAGGAGGCCAGAAAGGAGGCGCTGGAATACCTGAAGCGGGTCGGCGAGGGCGTTCCGGCCTACAGGCGCAGATACCTGCCGCGCATACTTTCGGCCCTGGGTTCCATCTGTCTGGCGGAGAACAGGAAAGAGGAGGCCCTGGAGTATTTCCGCAGGGCCGCCGATACGATAAAGGACGACCGGGCCGTTCATCCGGCCCGCTGGGCCGTATGGGCGCTGGTCAGACAGGGCAACGTATCGGACCTGAAAGGCCAGCGGCCGCAGGCGCTGGAATTCTACAGGGAAGCCCGCTCCTATAACGACGAGTGGGGATTCGTCGAGTTCATAGACCGCTATCTTAAGAAGCCTTTCTCGGAAAAAGAACTGCCGGGCCCGCTGCCGCCGCCCTGAGGCCCGCCCGGCGGCTTCGGGCGCGCGTCATCCGATCGGCGTCCCTCTGCGCAGATAACCGGCCGCCCCGGTTATCCTCACTTCGGCGAAATCCCCGGCCCTGAGCGCTTTTCCCCGTCCGGACCCCCCGCCGCTTATCTCCACTCCGCCGTCGATCTCCGGCGCCTCCCGGAAGGTGCGGCCGAAGCGTGGTGAATCCATCAGGACCTTTACTACCGCGCCTTTCAGCGAGGCGTTCCTGCGGTCCACCACACGGCTTTGCGCTTCTATCAGCGCTTCCATCCGTTCTTTTTTCACCCGCTCCGGCAGCTGCCCCGGCAGGCCGGCGGCGGAGGTGCCCGGTTCCCTGGAGTAGGCGAAGATCCCGATATTGTCGAACTCGGTCTCTTTCACGAACGCGATCAGTTTCTCGAAATCCTCGTCGCTTTCCCCGGGGAACCCGGCTATGAGGTTCGTCCGCAGGGCCATATCCGGGACCGCCTTGCGTATGGCCGCGATAGTTCCCCTGATCGACCGCTCGGTCGAACGCCTGTTCATCATCCGCAGGACCTTGTCCGAGATGTGCTGAACGGGCATGTCCAGATAGCGGCAGATCTTATTCTCGTCGCGGATCAGCCTCAGAATGCGGCTGGAGAGCTTCTCCGGATGGACGTACATGAGCCTCAGCCATTCTATGCCCGGCACGCGCACCAGCTCCCGCAGCAGCTCGTAGAGCTTTGGCCTGCCGTACAGGTCGGCGCCGTAGGAAGTGGTGTCCTGGGCTATCAGCGATATTTCCTTCGCTCCGGAGGAGGCCAGCGCCCTTGCCTCCTCCGCGGCCGCCTCCACCGGCTTGGACCTGAAAGGGCCGCGGATGGACGGTATAAGGCAATAGGCGCAATGATTGCCGCAGCCGTCGGCGACCTTCAGATAGGCCGTGTGGCCGGCGGTAAGACGGACCTTGGTCCCGGACCCGGCCAGCGGGGCGGTCCCGGGGATCAGGGAACGGGTCCCGTTCTCGACCGCGGAGGCTATGGAATCCAGGGCGTTGATCCCGGCGATGAAATCCAGCTGCGGGAACCTGCGAAGCAGGAGCTCCTTCTTACGTTCCACCAGACAGCCGGTTACGGCCACCTTGAGCGTCCGCCCCCGCTTTTTCATGTCCAGAAGGCGCTTTATCTCGGTTTCCGATTCCTTCACCGCCGAACCAAGGAAGGCGCAGGTGTTTATCAGCGCCAGGTCGGCATCTTCGGGATCGCCGGTGAGTTCGAAACCCGCGCCGGCCAGGCGGCCGGCCATGACTTCGGCGTCGGTCAGGTTCTTGGGACAGCCGAGACTGACTATGAAGAGTTTCCGCATATATGCGCGGCGCGGAGAGCGAACGGCGTGGCCGCTGAGATCAGTGTTTTTCCAGACGTTTTATCAGCATGAACGTAAAGGTGCCCAGCAGGGCCATGGCGCACAGGAAGGCCCCGTTGGCGAGAAGGGGGTTCGTTATCCCGGTGACCGTCGTCAGTTCCGACATGCCGCCCATGCCGGCGAAAAAGCTCGGGACGGCCACGGCTATGACCACGGCGTTCAGGTTCTTCATCAGTATGTTCAGGTTGTTGCTGACGATCGAAGCGCGGGCGTCCATGAGACTGGTCAGGATGTTGGAATAGATCTCGGCCTGCCGCGAACACTGATTGTTCTCGATTATTATGTCGTCCAGGAACTCCACGCTGCGCTGCGAGAAGCCGGCCTTCTCGGAGGCGTGCTTCAGGCGCTCGATGGCGGAAGTGTTGGAGCTTATCGCGTTAAGATAGTAGACCAGGCTCTTTTCCAGCGTGAACAGGTTGAGCAGGTATCTGTTCTCCATCGAAGCGTTTATCTTGCGCTCGATCTCGTCCGCGATCATGTTTATGACCTTCAGGTGCTCCATGAAGTGGAAGATCGAATTGTAGATGAGCTTCAGGAATATCTCCCTTATCCCCTCCACGTGCCTGAAGTACTTCCCGGAGAAAAGGTTGAGGTCCTCGGATATGGCCACGATCAGCTTGTCCTTGAAGAGGAAGAGACCCATCGAGGAGACCTTGAACAGGAACTGGTCGCGGGAGGAGTAGTTCTTGGGGCGCTTGAAGATCATTTCCAGGTGGTCGGGTTCCAGCTCCATGCGGGCCGGTTCCTCCGGATCGAAGGCCGAAGCCATATTGTGCTCGTCCAGGCCGAAGGAGGAGACCACCCACTTCTTCTCCTCTTCGGTCGGGTCTATGAGCAGCCAGACGAGAGGGTTTTTCTCCTCCGTCTGGACCAGCTGGGCGTTCTCCAGTTTATAGCGCTTGATCATTTTCTTACGGCTTTGGCCTTCTTTTTAAGCCGGGACGCGACGGTCTCGCCTATGTTCGAGAGGTTCTCCACCACGGTGACCCCGGCCCTTTCCAGGGCCGCGACCTTGGACGCGTGCGTGCCGGCGGTCCCTTCCACTATGGCGCCCGCGTGTCCCATGCGTCGTCCCGGAGGGGCCGTCTTTCCGGCTACGAAGGAGAACACGGGTTTGGTCATGTTCTTCCTGATGAACGCCGCCGCGTCCTCTTCGGCCGAGCCGCCGATCTCGCCTATCATTACCACCGCCTCGGTGCGCTTGTCGGCCTGGAAGAGCTTCAGCACGTCCACGAAATTCATTCCCTGGACCGGGTCCCCGCCTATGCCGACCACGGTGGATTGGCCCAGGCCCAGACGGGTCAACTGCCATACGGCCTCGTATGTGAGGGTGCCGGAGCGGGATACGACGCCTATGCCGCCTTTCTTGTGGATGTATCCCGGCATGATGCCGGCCTTGCATTCCCCGGGGGTTATGACCCCGGGGCAATTGGGCCCGACCAGAACGGTCCCGCGGCCTTCCAGTTCCAGCCGGCGCAGACGGTCCTTCACCCTGACCATGTCCATGACCGGCACGCCTTCCGTTATCGCTATAATGACCTTTATGCCGGCTTCGGCGGCTTCGAGTATGGAGTCCGCCGCGAACGGAGGCGGCACGAAGATGAGAGAGGCGTCGGCCCCGGTTCCCGCCACGGCTTCCTTGACCGTGTCGAAGACGGGCCTGTCGAGATGACGCGTGCCGCCCTTTCCCGGGGTCATTCCGGCCACGACATTGGAGCCGTACTCAATGCACTGTCCGGCGTGGAACGAGCCCTGCGCTCCGGTCATGCCGTGCACTAGCAGTCTGGTTTTTTTATCAAGTAGTATGGACATAAGTTCGTTCCTTTAACGGCCGCCGTCCGCCGCCGCCACGGCTTTCTGGGCGGCTTCCCAAAGGGAGTCCGCCTGTTCCAGACGGATCCCGGAATCCTTGAGCAGCTGTTTTCCTTCTTCGACGTTCGTGCCCTCAAGGCGCACAATAAGGGGGACCCTCAGCTTGACCTTTTTCACGGCTTCGGCCACTCCCCTGGCTATATTGTCGCATTTCATTATTCCGCCGAATATGTTGACCAGGACCGCCTTGACCTTGGCGTCCTTCAGTATTATCTGGAAAGCCTTCGTGATCTGGTCCACGCTGGCCCCGCCTCCGACGTCGAGGAAGTTGGCCGCGCTGCCGCCGGCGAGCTTCACGGTGTCCAGCGTCGCCATGGCCAGCCCGGCCCCGTTGACCATGCAGCCTATGTCGCCGTCCAGCCCTATATAGTTGATGCCGATGGCCTTGGCTTCCAGTTCTATTTCTGAGGACTCATGGTCGGGCCTGGCCGCCAGGTCCTTGTGCCTGAACAACGCGTTGTCGTCCGTGACCACCTTGGCGTCCAGCGCCGTCAGCTTGCCGTCCCTGGTCACGACCAGCGGGTTTATCTCTACGAGGCTCGCGTCGTGTCCAGTGAAGAGCCTGACCATGTTCTTCGCGGCGGCGATGAAATCCGTGAAAAGGGCGCGGGGTATCTTAAGGGCGAAGGCCAGCTCCCTGGCCTGGAAGTCCAGGAGCCCCCGGTCGGCGTCCACCGGCATTTTTATTACCAGCTCCGGCCTGGTATGCGCCAGCTCCTCTATGGAAACCCCGCCTTCGGCGGAAGCGACGATCATGAGCGACGCGGACCTGCGGTCCAGCACCACGGAAAGATACATCTCCCGCTCCGGTTCGCAGGCCTGGACCACCAGCACCTCCTCCACGGTCAGCGCCGTTCCGTGGGTCTGGTGGGTCGTCAGCTTCATCCCGAGCATGCCGCGCGTAAGGGCGCGGGCTTCCTCTTTCGTGCGGGCTATCTTTATGCCTCCGGCCTTTCCGCGGCCTCCCGCCAGGACCTGGGCCTTCACCACCCACGGCCCCGGACCTTCAAGGACCATCGCGTCCGGATCGTCCCCTATCCGGACAACTCCGCAGGACGGCTGTACGGGGATACCGTAGAGCTGGAAAAGTTCTTTCCCCTCGTATTCCAGAAGTTTCATAGATATTCCTTGGTCCGGACGGCTCCGGAACCGCTCCGCTAACCCGAAAAGCTCGGCTCGAGCTTTTCCGTCCGCATAGCGGACGCCCTTCGGGAGGCCGCTTGTCGCACACTGTGCCTTGTCGCGGCACCTGCGCACGCACTGGCATACACCTCGTCGGACTTCCGCGCATAGCGCTCCGTCCGACGCCCGCCGCCGCGGTGAATTCCTCAGCGCTTTTCTGTCCGCTTTATTCCCAAAGGAAAGCCATGTCCCGCTGAGGAATTCAGGCTAATGTATTTTGTAGTATAATTTGAAGTGACAAGTCCAGCCTTAATGATGAAGCGGTCCTCACTTGACAAGGGGTGCGAGCAATGAACAAGTCTCCGTCAAAAAAGAAGGTCCAGATAAACGAACTGGATTCCGTTACCATCAGGTTCGCCGGAGATTCCGGCGACGGGATCCAGCTGGTCGGCAGCCAGTTCGCCAACGCCACCGCGATAGCCGGGAACGACCTGAGCACGCTGCCGGACTATCCGGCCGAGGTCCGTTCTCCCGCCGGTTCCCTGGGAGGGGTCAGCGGGTTCCAGGTCAGCTTCGGCGACGAGTCGGTAACGACCCCCGGGGTCAGGCCGAACGTGCTGGTGGTCATGAACCCGGCGGCGCTGGCCGTCAACATAAAGAATCTGGAGAAAGGCTCCGTCATAATAGCCAACTCCGACGCTTTCACCCCTCAGGCCCTGGAAAAGGCGGGATACCCGGCCAATCCTCTGGAGGACGGCTCGCTTTCCAACTACCGTCTGATACCGATCCCGGTCAACACGCTGACAGAGAGCACTTTGAAGGATTCCGGGCTCACCAGGGCGCAGGTGCTGAAGTGCAAGAATTTCTACGTGCTGGGCATCATGTACTGGATGTACGGGCTGCCGGTGGAGCCTACCATCAACTGGATTCAGACCAAGTTCAAGAAGAGCCCGGAAATGGCCAAGGCGAACCGCAAAGTGCTGGAAGCCGGCAGCGCCTACGCGGAGGCGACCGAACTGTTCGACGCCCGATACCAGGTGAAGAAAAGTCCGGTGGCCAAGGGGAAGTACCGCAACCTTACCGGCAACGAAGCCGCGGCCTACGCCCTTATAACCGCGGCGAAACTGCTGAAGAGGAAGCTTTTTTACGGTTCTTATCCGATAACCCCCGCCTCGGAAATACTGCATACCCTGGCCAAGCACAAGGCCAACGACGTTGTGGTCTACCAGGCGGAGGACGAGATCGCCGCGGTGTGCTCCTCTATCGGAGCCGCTTTCGCCGGCTGTCTGGCCACTACCGGGACCAGCGGTCCCGGCCTGTCCCTCAAGGCGGAAGCGCTCGGCCTGGCGGTGATAGCCGAGCTCCCGCTGGTCGTAGTGAACGTGCAGCGCGGCGGCCCGTCCACTGGCCTTCCCACCAAGACCGAACAGTCGGACCTTCTGCAGGCGCTCTATGGCCGGCACGGCGAATCGCCGCTGGTCGTACTGGCCGCCATGAGTCCGGCCGACTGCTTCGCCACGACGCTTGAGGCCGCGAGGCTGGCCGTGAAGTACATGACCCCGGTCATAGTGCTTTCCAACGCCTATCTTTCCAACGGGTCGGAGCCTTTCCGGATACCGAAA
>JAKLEK010000082.1 GCA_022703115.1 Elusimicrobiota bacterium | reverse complement strand
GGACACCGGCAGAAGTCTTTAATGGTTTTGTTGCACTAGCACCTTGAATGTGCCGGGAGCGCACGGAGATTGAACGGACGCCGAAAAAGTGATTAAATATAGCCCCGGTGCCGGGGGATGCGGATCCCGCCCGGGGACGGCGGGATTTCGCCGCGGTCCGAGGACAAAAGGGGTGCTTTCAGATGAAATGGTTCATATTGCTGCTGCTCTTTATCGGCGGGATCGGCTATCTCGTAAAACATAACATGCGGGAAGCGGAACGGAAGAGGATCCTGGCCGAGGAAGCCCAGAAAGAGCAGATCAAGACCGCGCCGGAGGCGGACCTTCCGGAAAAGCCCGAGAAGATCTATACCATGAACTTCTCGCCTCAGACCATCAAGACCCTGAGGGACATGACTCTCGACCCCAACGACCAGGTCCGCTTCGCCTCCATCGAACTCCTGTGGCAGCTGCAGGACGAGCAGGCGCCCGGCATAATGAAGCGTATTCTCCGGGACGAAATGGATTCCGACTCCAAATCCAGACTGATAGACATGCTCTCCAAGGAGAGGAGCAAGATGAGCCTCGCGCTCCTCGCCGACTCCCTGCTGAACAACTACGACAAGAACACCAAGCTGAAGGTCATACAGGCCATAACAAGCATCCCGTCCAAGGAATCCATTTCGGTGCTGACCAGGAGCATGCAGGACACCGACGAGGAAGTGCGGCTGCGTTCCATCGAGGCGATCAACGTCATAAGGAACGAGATCGAAGCAAAAAAAGCGCAGGAGATCCAGGAAGTCCACAAAAAGCCGATCCTGAAGTTGGAATAACCGCCCGCGAGGAGCGCGGCCCGGCTTGCGTCTTATTGCCATTCCCTTTGGAAATTTTATATAAAAATCTGCGATCCGCCGCGCGTTCCAGGCGCGGCCAGGCAGGAGCGGAGGTACCTCTATGGACATTGAAATTTCACAGCTGAACAAAAGGATACAGGCGGAGAACCTGTTCATCCACGACCTCAAGAAGGAAATGGGCCGGGTGATCGTCGGACAGGACGACCTGGTCAACGGACTGGTCGTAGGCCTGCTGGCCAACGGCCATATCCTGGTAGAAGGGGTCCCCGGTCTCGCCAAGACCCTGACGGTCAAGACCCTCGCCCAGACGATCTCGGCCGCCTTCCAGCGGATACAGTTCACCCCCGACCTTCTCCCGGCCGACGTGGTGGGCACGATGATCTTCAACCCCAAGGACGGCACCTTCGCGGTCAAGAAAGGCCCGGTGTTCACTAATATCCTGCTCGCCGACGAAATAAACCGCGCGCCGGCCAAAGTGCAGAGCGCGCTGCTGGAAGCCATGCAGGAACGGCAGGTCACCATATCCGACACCACCCACCGGCTGCCGGAACTATTCATGGTGCTGGCTACCCAGAACCCCATAGAGCAGGAAGGCACCTACCCGCTGCCGGAAGCCCAGGTGGACCGTTTCATGCTGAAGATGAACATAACCTATCCTTCCAGACAGGAGGAAGCCCAGATCCTGGACACCATGGCCCGCCAGCGGGTGCCGGCCGCGGCGCGCGTGACCACGTCGGAACAGATACTCAAGGCCAGGGAGACGGCGGACGCCATATACGTGGACGACAAGATCAAGAACTACGTGCTCGACCTTGTGCAGGCCACCAGACACCCGGAGAAATATTCCCTGGAGAAGCTGAAACCCTGGATACTGTACGGGGCCAGCCCCAGGGCCACAATATTCATGATACAGGCCGCCAAGGCCTACGCGTTCATACAGGGACGCGGCTACGTAACCCCTGAAGACATAAAGGCCGTGGGGATGGACGTCATGCGGCATCGCGTCCTTCTCACATACGAGGCCGAGGCGGAGAACGTGAATTCCGAAACAGTGCTGCGCACCATCTTCGAAACGGTGGAAGTGCCGTAACACAAAAACGGGAAGTCGCGGGTCGGGAAGTCGAGAGCCGGCTCCCGACCGTCCCCCGACCCCTGACCCCAGACGCCCGGCTTCCCGATCACAGGCTTTTTTTATGAATACCGCGGATATCCTGAAAAAAGTCCGCCAGATCGAGATCCGGACCGGCCGTCTGGTGAGCGAGACTTTCGCCGGCGAATACCAGAGCGTCTTCAAAGGCCAGGGAATGGAATTCTCGGAAGTCCGGGAATACGTTCCGGGCGACGACGTGCGGGCCATTGATTGGAACGTGACCGCCCGCTCCTCCAGGCCCTTCATCAAACGCTTCGTGGAAGAACGCGAACTGACGCTGATGGTCCTCTGCGATATGTCCGCCTCCCAGTTCTTCGGCAGCGGCGCCAGGGCCAAGAACGAAGCCGCCGCGGAGCTGGGCGCCATGTTCGCGTTCTCCGCTCTGAAGAACAACGACAAGACCGGTCTGCTGATGTTCACCGGGGGACCGGAGCTCTACATACCTCCCGGCAAGGGCAAGAACCACATCCTCCGCATCATACGCGAGATCCTGGCCTACGACCCGAAAGGCCGCGCCACCTCCATCTCCAGGGCGCTGGACACCGCCAACCGGCTGATGAAGCGCAGGGGCATAATAATCCTGATCTCCGACTTCAACGATTCCGGCTACGAACAAGCCCTGCGGCGCACGGCCGTGCGCCACGACCTCATCCCGGTCGTGGTGGAAGACCGCCTGGAACTGTCCATGCCGAGGACCGGCGCGCTGCTTAACGCGGAACTGCTGGAGGAAGAAGGGGGACGCGGCTTCGTCGCAGACCTCTCATCCCCTGAATTCCTGGCCAGGTACGCCGAAGAGCGGGCCAGAGCGGCCTGGGCCATGGACGCGGCCTTCAAGAGCGCCGGCTCGGACTGGATCAAGGTGGACCCGGCCGGGGACATCTACGGCCCGGTGGTGAAGTTCTTCCGGAAAAGACAGAGGAAGATGCGCGTATGACTTTCTGCCGGCCCATGAAGTTCCTGACACGCCCCCGGCCGGGCGCGATACCGCGCGTCTTCCGCCTTCTGCCGCTCGCGGCGCTGCTCGCTCACGCTTCCCCGGCCCAGACGCAGACCGTATCCTTCAGGGTCCTGCCCCCGGCGGAGAAACCCAGGCTGGCGGAACCCTTCCGGCTCCGGGTGGAACTCACCTGCCCCGGGGATTACGAAGTGAGTCCCGACACCGCTTCTTTCCGCAACGAAGTGTTCGCACTTATGAGCGTGAAAAAGGCCTCGTCCCGTACGGACGGCGGCCTGAAGACCGAGGTCTTCGATCTGCGCTCGGCCGCGTTCGATACCGGGGTCAGCACTTTCCCGGAAACGACATGGCGGCTCAAAAAGGACGGGGAACTGAAGGAGGCCGTAAGCCCTTCCTTCGAGCTGGAGGTCCTCCCGCTTTTCGACGAGAAGTCGGAGGCCGGGGATATAAGGGACATCCGTCCGCCCTTCTCATTCTTTCCCTGGCCGTGGCTGCTGGCCGCCCTCCTCGCGGCGGCCCTGGCGGGCTGGTTGATATACCGGCGCCGGGCCGCGCGCGAAGCGGCTCCCGAAACCGCCCCGCCCGATACCCGCTCGCCTTACCAGAAAGCCTCGGAAGCGCTGGAAGCGCTGGCGGCGGCCGGACTCTGGGAGAAAGGACAGGTCAAGGAATTCTACAGCGCTCTCACAGGCATACTCAGGACCTATCTCGACGACGAGTTCGCCATAAAGGCCGAGTTCATGACCACCGGCCGCCTCACCAGGGAACTGCGGACCACCGGGGCGGATATCCGGGCCGTGGTCAGGACCAGGGAACTTCTGGAGAGATCGGACCTGGCTAAATTCGCCAGGTTCAGGCCGGACGACGCGGCTCGCGACGCCGACATAGCGTCGCTCCGGGACCTTCTGCTCTCCTACGCGCAGAGAGCAGACGAGAAGAAAGCCCTGGCGGCGGCGGAACGAGCGGCCGGAGGCGCGGCATGACCTTCCAGCACCCCTATTTCCTGGCGCTGATACCCCTGGTGCTGCTGCTGGCGTCGGCGGCCCGGGCCATGAAAGCGGAACGTCTGGCGGCCCTGAAGATACCCGTACCGCTGCCTAACTGCGAGACCGCCAGGACCAGGCTCTTCCGGTTCCTGCCCTTCTGGGGCAGAACGGCCGTACTGGTCCTTCTCGCCCTGGCCCTGGCCAGGCCCCAGAGGGTGGATAAAGGCGACATCCCTCCGACGGAAGGCATAGACATCATGCTCTGCCTGGATACCTCCTACAGCATGGCCGCGGTGGATTTCAGCCCGTACAACAGGCTGGACGCGGCCAGGAACGCCGCGGCCGAATTCATCGGGCATCGCGCCAACGACCGCATAGGCATGGTGGTATTCGGCGGAGCGGCCGTGCTCTCCTGCCCTCTGACCCTGGACTACCGTTCGCTCCTGGAACTCCTGGAATCGGTCTCCATAAACATGACGAAAGCCGACGGCACCGCCATCGGTGACGCGCTGATAACGGCGGTGAACCACCTGAAAGACAGCAAGGCGAAGAGCAAGATCATAATCCTGCTCACCGACGGCCGGTCGAACGCGGGGACGATACCGGACCCTGTCATAGCGGCCAAGACCGCCGCGGCTTACGACATAAAGATATACGCGATAGGGACGGCCACAAAAGGCCCGGCCCGGGTGCCGACCGGCAATCCGGTCCAGCCTTATCTCATTATAAACGACGATCTGGACGAGGCGACCCTTATGGAGACCGCCGGCGTCACCGGCGGAGAGTTCCACCGGGCCGGCAATTTCCTGGAACTCCAGAAGATATACGCCAAGATAGACGAGATGGAGAAGACCAGGTTCGAGATCAAAGCCCTGGTGAACAGGTCCGACATATATCTCCTCTTCCTGCTGCCGGCCCTGGCCCTGGCCGTCCTGATCTTCGTGCTGGAAAGGACTTATCTGCGGACCATACCCTGAGCGCGGCGCTTTTATGGAACTTTTCAAATATCCCGCTTATCTGGCATGGCTGACGGCCGGCTTCATAGCGCTGCTGTTCTTCCGCTTCAAGGCCGGCGCCGCCGCCGCACGCGCGGCGGCGGCAGTGATGGACGCCGGCCGGCTGGCGGACCTCACAGGGGAAAAGGCCCTGGCGCGGAAACGGACCAGGGAACTACTTTACCTGGCCGGGCTCGCTTTCCTGGTCGCCGCGGCCGGAGGCCCGCAGTGGGGCATGGACATGGCGCCGGTGATGGATATGAACGGCAGCCTGGCGGTGGCGGTAGACACCTCCCTCTCCATGGGCGCCAGGGACCTCAAACCCTCCAGGATGGAGAACGCCAAGCTGATGCTTAACGCTCTGGCCGACAGGTTCAAGGATTACAGGATGGGCGTGATAGCGTTCAGCGGGAACGCCTACGTCCAGTGCCCTCTTACCACCGACACGGACGCGGTGAAATATTTCCTGTCCTATCTGGCCCCGGGGATACTGCCCGAGCCCGGGACCAACATCGCCTCGGCCATAGCCGAAGCGGAAACGATGCTGGGCCGTTATTCCGGCCAGAAGGTCCTGGTGCTGATAACCGACGGGGAGAACACGGACGGGTCAATAGAAGAAGCGCTCGGATCCGCGGCCGCCTCCGGTCTCAAGATCTTCACCGTCGGCATAGGAAAGCCCGAAGGGGAACTGATACCCGAAGGGGGGGGCGAGGCCGGATACAAAAAGGACCTCTCCGGCAAGACGGTAGTGACCCGCCTGGACGAAAGCGCGCTCCTTAAGATCGCCCAGGGGACCGGAGCGGAAGACATACGATACGGAGGGGACCCGGAAGCCGCGGCCGGGGAGATAAGGGCCACGGTGGCGAGGCTCTCCCTGTCCAGGACAAAGGGGTTCGGGAGGTCCGTTTACAGGAACCGCTACCGCATCCCGCTGTCTCTCGCTTTCCTTCTGCTTTTGATAGAATTTATGTTCATGGAAAAAGGGTCGGCGCTGCAGGACTTAATGGCGCGGCTGCTGAAACGGCCCGGCAAGAGCGCGGTCGTCCTGGCACTGTCCCTGACGGCGCTCTCTTCCGCCGTTCCGGCGGGAGCGCGGGCCGCGTCCCCGGAGAGCGCGGCCAGGAAAGGCAACGGCGCGTACAGGAACAAGGATTTCCCCAAGGCCTACGAGCAGTATTCCAGGGCCCTGGAAGCGGCGCCCAAGAACGCCAGGATACGGTTCAACAGAGGCGCCGCGGCCTACCGGATGGAGGATTACGGAAGGTCGGCCGAGGATTCCGAATCGGCTGCGGCCGACCCGAAGGTGAAGGCGGCCTCCGCCTACAACGCCGGCAACGCCTTTTTCAGGCTGTCGGACTTCTCCAAGGCGGCGGCCAAATACCGGGAATCCCTGCTGGCCTCGCCAGGGGACCCCGACGCCGCGTATAACCTCCAGAAAGCCCTTATAGCGCTGAAGAAGTCGAAGGAAAACAAACAGGACCAGAAGGAACAGAAAAAGCAGGAAAAAAAAGAACAGGATAAGGAACAGAACAAGAAACAGGAACAAAGCGGAGGCGGTGGCGGCCAGGACGGGAACAGGAAGAAGGACGAACAGAAGAAGAAAGAGGCGGCCCGGAACCAGGCCGACAAATTGCTGGAACTGATGAAGGAAAAAGAAAAGGAATCCG
>JAKLEK010000081.1 GCA_022703115.1 Elusimicrobiota bacterium | reverse complement strand
TATAGCCGCCATGGTCCCGGTGGCGGTACTGGAGCTTTTCCGCCATCCCTACCGTATAGCGCGCATAAAGACCTTCCTCTCTCCGGATTCCGACGCCTCCGGGGCCGGGTACCAGCTGATGCAGTCGCTGCTGGCGGTCGGTTCCGGCGGGTGGGCGGGTAAAGGTCTGGGCGCGTCTCAGATCAAGCTGATGTACCTCCCGGAACCTCATACGGACTTCATCTTCTCCGTGGTCGCGGAAGAAATGGGACTTATCGGCAGCCTCTTGATCGTCATTCTTTTCCTGGCGCTGCTGATCAAGGGGGTGAGGGTGGCCAGGAACGCGCAGACGCTGTACTCCGCCCTCGCGGCCCTCGGCCTGACGCTTACCATCTCGCTTCAGGCGTTCTTCAATATCGCCATGACCATAGGGCTGATCCCGACCAAAGGCATACCGCTGCCTTTTTTCTCCTACGGAGGCTCTTCGATACTCGCGACGATGATAGGGGCGGGCATCATACTCAGCGTATCGGCGCACAGGAACTCCTCCTTATGAGAGAACGGGACGGCTTCAGGCCCGGACGGATCGTAATAGCCTCGGGAGGCACCGGCGGACATTTCTACCCGGGGCTGGCCCTGGCCGAAGAGCTCCGCGCGGCGGGAGGCTGGGAGCCCCTGTTCCTGGTCAGGAAGAACGATATCTCCATCGGAGCGCTGCAGGAGAGATATTACCCCTACGTGGAAACGGACGTGGTCTCCTTTCCGCGCGGACCCTCTCCGCTCGCCTGCGCGGCTTTTTTCCGCAAGCTGGCCTCCTCGGTCCTGGCCTGCGCCCGCATATTCTCCGATTTCAGGCCGGACTTCGTTTTCGGCACCGGGGGCTACGTCTCCTTTCCGGCGGTGGCCGCGGCGGCCCTGAAAGGGGTGCCCTCCATGATACACGATTCCAACGCCGTGCTGGGACTCGCGAACCGGCTTTCGGGGAGGTTCGCCTCGGTGGTTGCCCTGGGACTGCCTGTCGCTCGAAACCCTTTCGCGTCAAAGACCGAACTCACCGGCACCCCGATACGGGAATGTTTTTCCCGGGAGATACCGCCCTCCGCGGCCAGACGGCATTTCGGCCTGGAGGACGGCGTCCCGGTAGTGCTGGTCTTCGGCGGGAGCCAGGGCTCCAGGGCGATAAACCAAGCCGCGCTCGGCGCGGCGAAAGAACTGACGCGGGAAGGCGCACGTTTCGGCCTGCTGCACGTTACCGGCAGAAGGGACTACGCGGAGATCGCGGAGGGCTACCGCAAGGCCGGTCTGGACGGACTTCCGCGGCTGAAGGTCCTCGCTTATTGCGACGAGATGGAGATGGCTTACGCGGCCGCCGACCTGGCGGTCTGCCGGTCGGGCGGGGGCACCATAAGCGAGCTGTCCCGCTTCAGAAAGCCCTCCGTTCTGGTGCCGCTCCCCGGCTCTCCGGGCGGCCACCAGAAAGCGAACGCCATGGTCCTGGCGTCGGCCGGGGCGGCGATACTGCTGGAGGAGCGCCCGGAGTTCGCGGAGGAGTTCAGTTCTTCGCTCAGGAAGCTCCTGTCCGACCCGGCCGGCATCGACGGATTGAAGCGCGGATGGGCCGGGCTGGACCTCCCCGATCCGGCACGGGCGGCCGGGGAGCTGAGAAAGATCATCGAAAGGTACCAGAGATAGCCGGTTCCAAGGAGGAGAAAAAGTCATGGACATAGAAAAAGGGTCGGTATGGGTGAAATTCGACGTGATGGAAAGATTCATGCGGGACGTGTTCATCGGGCTAGGCGTCCCTAAAAAGGAGGCCGCCACCTGCGCGGAAGTGCTCATAATGGCGGACAAGCTCGGTTTCGATTCGCACGGCATTTCGCGCATGAAGCCTATATACTACGACCGCATCAGGGAAGGCATACAGCTTCCGACCACCGGCCTGAAGATCGTCAGGGAACGGGCCGGCGCGACCGTGATAGACGGCGGCAACGGCATGGGGCACGTGGTGGCGCGCCGGGCCATGGAAATGGCCATAAGAAAGGCCCGCAAGCACGGCCTAGGCATGAGCGTGGTGCGCAATTCCACTCATTTCGGGATCGCCGGCTATTATTCCCTTATGGCGGTGAAGGAGGGGATGATAGGCATAACGGGCACCAACGCCAGGCCGTCGCTCGCTCCGACCTTCGGGACGGAGAACATGCTGGGCACGAATCCCCTGACGTTCGGCATACCCACAGACGAGAAGTTCCCTTTTCTGCTGGACTGCGCCACCTCCATAATACAGCGCGGGAAGGTCGAGATATACGCAAAGCTCGGCAAGAAGATGCCGGCCGGCTGGGTCATAGACCGGAACGGCGGTTCCAAGACCGATCCGAAGAAAGTGCTCCAGGACCTAATAGCCGGCTCCGCCTCCCTGGTGCCTCTGGGGGGGATCGGGGAAGAGTTCAGCGGATACAAAGGATACGGATACGCCACGGCCGTAGAGATCCTCAGCGCGGCCCTGCAGGGCGGATCCTATCTGAAAATGCTCTCCGGCTACAAGAACGGCAGGAAGGTCCCCTACCCGCTGGGACACTTCTTCATAGCTATAAACGTCCCGGCCTTCATAGAACTGCGGACTTTCAAGCGGATAGCCGGGTCCATACTCCGCGACCTGCGCGCGTCCCGGAAGATGCCCGGCGCCAGACGGATCTTCACCGCGGGAGAGAAGGAGCACCTGAACTGGCTGGCCCGCAGGGACAGAGGGGTGCCGATAAACAGGGAAACCCAGCGCGAAGTCATAAAGATGCGGGACGAACTCGGACTTAAAGGGTACAAGTTCCCGTTCAAAGGCTGAACAGAGGCCGTCCGGCCCTCCGCCTGAGAGGAGGGCCGGACGGACGAATATGCCGCAAGGGGCCATAGAGGACGCCAAGGCCAGGTTCCCGCTCTACGCCGGAGTTCTGCTGGCGTTCATGGGAACGGCCGGGAACGCGCTCGGCGTAGAACCGTTCAGGAGCCTTTTCCACATATTCGCGTGGTGGTCTTACATTCTCCTGTCGGACGCGGTCGTATACGGCCTGAAGGGGGAATCCCTCATTGTCTCCAGGACCGAAGAGTTCCTGTTTCTGCTTCCGTGGTCCGTCTTCATCTGGTTCATCTTCGAGCTGGCGAACGTCCGCCTCGGCAGCTGGGGGTACATGTTCGTACCTTCGGAGACGGAACTGCGCCGGGCCGGGTACTATCTCTCCGGCGCCACCATCCTCCCCGGCCTGTTCGTGACCGCGGAGACGCTTTCCGCCATCGGCCTTTTCAAAAGCTCCGCGGCGGCGCCTCTGCGGATAACGCCGCGCCTGCTGGACCGCCTCACCGCCGCCGGCGCGGCATCATTAGCCCTCCCGCTGCTCATGCCCAGGTACTTTTTCGCGCTTCTATGGGTCGCTTTCCCGCTTCTGCTGGAGCCGCTCTGTTACAGGCTTCGACTCCGATCCCTGCTGCGCGACCTCGAGAGAGGGGACGCGCGAAGATCTTTACGTCTCCTGGCTTCCGGCGCGGCATACGGTTTACTCCTGGGACTCTGGAACCATATGTCCGGCTCGAAAACGGTCTATACGGCGCCTCTGGCCGGGAAGCTGGAACTCTTCGGAACGCCGCTGACGGCCTACCTGGCCTTCCCGCTTTTAGCGCTGGGATGCTACGCCATGTATAATCTCGCCACCTATCTGCGCTGCGGACGCTCCTGGGAGGAGAACGCCCAGGAGCCCCTGCCGGGCGTCTATCCCTCTCCGCGCGTCCTATTGGCTGCGGCCCTGGCACTGGCCGCGGTGCTCTATCTCACTCCGCCGCTCATAGACGCCCGCACGGTGCGGCTCTATGTCGCCGGCTTCTGAATAGGTCCAAAGTCCCTTCTCCGGATGGGTCCTGCGGGTATTGACTTTAGTCAACCCGTCAGGTACACTATCACCACGAAGGATATCACGGAACGATCTTTACGACGCGGCCCGGCCGATCTCTTTACTTAAGGAGTTATTATGAAAATAACTTTAACTCGAATTCTGGCGCTGGCGGCGATCTGTTCGTTCTCCGCGGCCGCCGCGTCCGCTTTGCCGCGCGTGCCAGCTCCGAAAAGCATATACGGGACCGACAACCGTCAGGACTACTTCGCCGCTTCCCCGGCGGACCGCAAGCTGGCCGATTCCGTCGCCTCCCTCTGGAAGGACGTCATGCTGCAGCAGGAGGGCGGCAATTACCGGCTTCTGACCGATAATTTCGGCGAGAAAATGAACCTGTGCCCCGGAGAGCCTTTCAGCGAACAGCCCCTGGGGGCTTTCTGCTCCGGCTCGCTGGTCGGTAAAGACCTGCTGATGACGGCCGGACACTGCATCAGGGACGATTTCGACTGCGCCGGCGCTAAGATAGTGTTCGGCTTCGCCGTGACATCATCCGGCGGCAAAGCCCCGGAAACCATACCCGCCGGTAACGTTTACGGCTGCAAAGAGATAGTCACGCGCGCGCTGGAGCCGAAAGGCAAGGATTACGCGCTGATACGTCTGGACCGGGCGGTCCAGGACCGGGCGCCTCTGGCCATCAGCCGGAACCAGAAAGTGCAGAAAGGGGATAAGGTGTTCGTCATAGGATATCCCGTGGGCATACCGCTCAAGGTATCAGGAGGCTCGACCGTCCGCGACGCCTCGAACCCCGCTTTCTTCGTGGCTGACCTGGACACCTTCGGGGGGAACTCCGGTTCCCCGGTCTTCAACGCGGCGACCAACGCCATCGAGGGAATTCTGGTCCGCGGCGACGACGACTTCGCCCAGACCCCGGCCGAGTGCACTACGATGGCGGTCTACGACCAGAACGGCGGACGCGGGGAGGACGTGACCAAGGTCTCGCTCGTGGAGTCCTTCATATCCGGCAAGGCCGCCGGCCCCTCCGGACAGGCCGAGACCTTCCAGGCCATAGACGCGAACTCCGTGAACGGGGGGGGGATAGAGCTTCCGAAAGGCATACAGCTTGATTTCCAGTGACCCCCGCCCCAGGTCTGAACGAAGACCCCGGCCCCTCCGAACAAGGGCCGGGGTCTTCGTTTCGAAGGGTCGCCCATAAGTGATATAATCTAACCTGAATTCCGCGGTTCAACAAGATTTTCATTGAGGAAGCGAAGGGACAAGATCATGCCGCGTAATTCACCGCGAAGGCCGCCGTACCCGAAGCGGCGTATCCCAGTTCGGCGCCCGGCGGATAAGGCCGGGGAAAGGATGAAAAATGTCCGTTAAAATGCTCCGCAATGTCAGTTTTTTCAAGGTCCTCGGACAGCGGGAAATAGACCGCATCCTGTCCATCGCCAGGACCAGAAGGTACCGCGAAGGCGAGATGGTATTCCACAAGGCCGATATAGGACGGAACTTCTTCATCGTGAAGTCCGGCAGGATAAAAGTATTCGCCGCCATCGGCCCCGAAAAACGCAAGACCTTCGCCTACCTCAAAAAAGGCGACTTCCTGGGGGAAATGTCCCTTCTGGGCGGGAAGGTGAGGTCCGCTTCCGCTCAGGCGGTGGAGGAGAGCGAGCTTCTGGTCATTTCGAGCCGGAATTTCAGGGAACTCATACTCCGGAGCCCTGACTTCACGCTCAAGCTCCTGCATACCCTGGTGGACAGGATAAACAAATGCGATAAAGAGATAGAGTCGATGCTCTTTCATAACATCCTCGGCCGGCTGGCGGCGGCGATCATGAACCTGGCCGGGGACAAGCCTTCCGGCAGGTTCACCATGAAAATGAGCCAGACCGAAATAGCGGATTATATGGGCACCACCAGGGTGCCGGTATGCCGGGCCGTCAACACCCTGAAGCGGAGCGGAGTGATCTCCTATAAGCGCGGGGAGCTTTCCGTGCTGGATATGCGAAGGCTCAGGTCCATAGCGGGAGGCGCGTCATGACGGTATCGCTGAGAGGCTTCCGGGACATACTTCCTCCGGAATCGGACCTTTTCGCCGCCGTGGAGTCCGCGGCGCGCCGGACATTCGCGCTCCACGGTTACCGGGAGATCAGGCTCCCGACCATCGAAGCCAGGGAACTCTTCGTGAAATCGACCGGGGACACCACGGATATCGTGGAGAAGGAGATGTACGCTTTCACCGACCAGGGAGGCCGGGAAGTCGCCGTACGCCCCGAAGGCACTCCGGGACTGGTCCGGGCCTACATAGAGCACAACCTGAGCCAGAGCGGGAAGAACGCCAAGTATTTCTACATAGGAAGCATGTTCAGGGCCGAACGCCCGCAGGCCGGACGCTATCGCGAGTTCACCCAGATAGGCGCCGAATATATCGGGAACCCCTCTCCTTTCGCCGACGCGGAAGCCATCATAATGCTGGTCAGGCTCCTGGAACAAGCCGGGCTTCCGGGGCTCTCCGTTGAGATAAATTCCCTCGGCTGCGCCGAGTGCCGGGGGGCATACCGCGCGGTGCTGACGTCGTTCCTGAAAGGCGTCTCCGGCGAACTGTGCGAGCCATGCCGGAGCCGGATAGAACGGAATCCTCTCCGGGCGCTGGACTGCAAGGCGGACGGACCGGCGCTGGCCGGCAAAGCCCCGAAACTCTCCCTTTGCGCCCCCTGCGCCGAGCATTTCGGCCGCACCCAGGACCTGCTGAAGTCGGCCGCCGTGGAATTCCGCGTGAACACCGGCATGGTCCGGGGGCTGGACTATTACACGCGCACGGTGTTCGAGGTCAGGACCAGGGCGCTGGGCAGCCAG
>JAKLEK010000080.1 GCA_022703115.1 Elusimicrobiota bacterium | reverse complement strand
GCCGGCGGCTGCTGCGGCACGAAACCGGCGCACATAAAGGCCCTTTCGGAGGCGCTGGCCGGACTGCCGCCGGGCCGGCCCAGGTCCGACCTTCGCTGGTCCGTGTCAGGCATAGAGGCCCTTTTCTTCGACGAGATAGAGGCGCCGTTCCTGGTCGGGGAGCGGAATAATTCCATAGGTTCCAAGAAATTCCGCGATGTCGTCGCCGCCGGGGACTGGGACCAGGCGGTGGAGCTGGCCAAGACCCAGGTGCGCGCCGGCGCGCACGCGCTGGACGTCTGCCTGGCGAATCCGGAACGCGAAGAACTGAAGGACGCGGAGAAGTTCCTGCCGCTGCTTTTCCACTCGGTGCGGGTCCCGGTCATGATCGACAGCACGGACCTGAAAGTGATGGAGGCCGCGCTGAAACTGGCGCCCGGACAGTGCCTGCTGAACTCGGTTAACTTCGAGTTCGGCGACGCCAAGCCGCGCGAAGCCGCCGCCTTGGTGAAGCTTTACGGCGCCAAACTGGTGGTGGGCCTGATAGACGGGAACAAGGAGAAAGGTCTGCCGCTGACCTCCGGCCGCAAGCTGGAGATAGCCCGCCGCGGTCATGCTCTGCTCTGCGGCGAGTGCGGCCTGCCGGAGGAGAGCGTCATTTTCGACGCTCTCGTCTTTCCGGTCGGCGTAGGCGGGGAATACGCTTCAAGCGCGGCCGAGACCCTGAAGGCGCTAGAACTCCTGAAGAAGGAATTTCCCCGCTCCCGGACCGTGCTCGGGGTCAGCAACGTTTCTTTCGGCCTGCCGCCGGAGGGCAGGGAAGTGCTTAACTCGGTCTTCCTTCGGCACGCGGTGAAGGCGGGGCTGGACCTCGCCATCGTCAACGTGGAGAAGCACCGGCGCTTCTCGGACATACCGGCCGCGGAGATAAAACTGGCCGAGGACCTGCTTTTCGCGCGGACACCGGGCGCCGCCGCGGATTTCGCCGCGCATTTCAGGGGTAAGAAGAAGACCGACCGCCCGGCGGCCGCCGAAGCCGTCTCGCCCGAGGACAGGCTTTACCGGCTCATACTAGGCGGTTCCAGGTCCGGGGTACGTGAGACGGTGGCCGCTCTGCTGGCCTCCGGCGCCGCTCCGCTGTCCGTCATAAACGGACCGGTGCTTAAGGCCATGGGCGAAGTGGGCAGGCTTTTTTCCGGCGGGGAACTTATAGTGACCGAGGTGCTGCAGAGCGCCGAGGCGACCAGGGAAGCGGTGTCCGCCCTGGAGGGCGCTCTCAAGGCCGGGAATATACCAAAACGCGGGAAGCTGCTGCTCGCCACCGTGAAAGGCGACGTTCACGATATCGGCAAGAACCTGGTGAACATAATTTTCGAGTCCAACGGTTTCGAGGTGGTGGACATGGGCGTGAAGGTGCCGCCCGAGGCCGTGACCGAGGCGGCGCTCAGGGAGAAGCCGGACCTTATCGGCCTCTCCGGGCTGCTGGTCCGTTCCACGGAGCAGATGGCCCTTACCGCGAGAGAGCTCGCCGTGGCCGGCGTATCCGCGCCTCTCCTGGCCGGCGGCGCCGCCCTTACGGCGAAGTTCGTGGAGAAGAATATGGCGCCGCTGTATCGCGGGCCCGTTATCTACGCCCCGGACGCCATGGACGGGCTTAACAGCGCGCTCAATTATATTAACAGCGGAAGATCGGAGGCGGTAAATCGCAAGTCGGATATCTCCGACCCCTCCCCGACCCCCGACCCCCGACCTTCCCCTTCGAAGCCGGTCCGTAGAGTATCGTACCGGCCGGACGATATTCCCGTTCCTAAGGACCTGGAGCGGCATTTCGTGGACGATATCGGGCTGGACGAACTGTTCCGGCACATGGACCAGGACCTCTTCAATCTTCGGTTCCTCAAGCTGAAAAAAACGGATACGGAGAAGGCGGACGAGACCCGCAGGATAGTGGAGGGCGTTCTGGCCGAGGCCGGGCGCGGCGGAGTTATACGGCCGCGCGGGGTCTACCGCTTCTTCAGGGTCGACGCGGACGGGGACACGCTTCTTTTCTACGGGCCGGACGGCAAGGCCGTGGAGACAATGGAATTCCCCCGGCAGCACGACGCCGAGCGCCTCTGCATGACCGATTTCTTCGCGCCTCACGGTTCCGCAAAGGAATACGCGGCCCTGCTGGCGGCCAACTGCGGAGAAGGTGTGGCGGAGTTCGCGGCCCGGGAGCGGGAGAAAGGCAATTTCCTCAGGTCCTACGTTATGGAAGCGCTGGCGCTCAGCCTCGCCGAGGCCATGGCGGAGGCGTTGCATTACCGCATACGCCGGGACTGGGGCTTCGCCGAGCCGCTTACCGGCGCGCCGCTGCATAAGACGCGCTACCGCGGCCGCCGTTATTCTTTCGGTTATCCTTCGTGTCCGGACCTCTCCGGCCAGAAGAAGATCTTCAATCTGCTGGGACCCGAGAAGGACGTCGGGGTGAGGCTTACGGAAAATCATATGATGGACCCGGAGGCCGCGGTCTCCGCTTTCGCGCTGCATAATCCGAAAGCGAAGTACTTCTATATATGAGGGAATTCGAGGTCCGGCGTACGGTGAAGCCGGAAGAGATCGACGGGCTCGGGCACGTGAACAACCTGGTCTATCTGGGCTGGTTCATGGAGGCCGCGGAGGCTCACACCGAGGCCTGCGGCATGCCGGGCCGCGGCATGCTTTCAGACGGCGAAGGCTGGGTGGTGCGCCGCCACGAGATAGATTATCTGGCGCAGGTCAGGGTTTCGGAGCAGGTCGCGGTGCGGACGCGGATAGAGTGGGCCGAGAAGGCCTCTTCCCTGCGCAGGTACGAGGTGGTCCGGACCTCGGACGGGCGCGCGGTTTGCCGCGGCCTTACGATGTGGGTGTGGATAAACTACGGGACCGGCAGGCCGGCCCGAATACCGGACAGGGTGTACGCGGCTTACGGTATCGAGAAAGGACGGGAGGCCGGCGGAGACAAAGGACCGGCCCCGGAAAAAGGAACATTATGAACAAAGAACGCGCTTCCGGCGGTGACAACGAGAACGGAGAAAATTTCGCGGATATGCTGGCCGAATCCTACAGGGAGCCTTCCCGGCTGGAGCCGGGTCAGAAGATAGAGGCGGCGATAGTTAAAATAACCGCGGACTGGGTGCTGCTCGAGGTCGGTGGCAAGGGAGAGGGGTACCTGGATAAGAGGGAGCTGCTGGGTCCGGACGGGGAGCCGACCGTAAAGGAAGGCGACAAGCTGCGCGTTTATTTCCTGCGCTCCGTGAACGGGGAGATGCATTTCACTTCCAAAATAGGGACCGGCCCCGCGGCCCGGGCCCAGCTGGAGGAGGCCCGCAGGGACGGCGTTCCGGTCGAGGCCGCGATCTCCAGGGAGGCCGGCGGCGGGTTCGAGGTGGTGCTCGGCGGCGGCGCGCGGGCGTTCTGCCCCTATTCGCATATGGGCCTGCGCAGGGACGAGAACAAGGCCGACTACATAGGCCGGACGATGACTTTCGAGGTGCTGGAGTGCGACGCGCGCCGGATCGTGCTTTCACGCAAGGGCATAGTGGAGAAGGAGCGCCGGGCCGCCGAAGAGGCGCTGAGGAGCGCGCTGGAAGAGGGTTCGCGCGTCAAGGGAACCGTGACCTCGATACAGAATTTCGGGGCTTTCGTGGACATAGGCGGGGTCGAGGGGCTGCTGCCGGTGTCCGAGATCGCCTGGACCCGCACAGAGAAGGTGAGCGACCGCTTGTCGGTCGGGCAGGCGGTAGAGGTCGTGGTCAAGAGGCTGGACTGGGACAAAGGGCGCATCTCCCTGAGCCTTAAGGATATACTGCCGGACCCCTGGGACCAGGCGGGGGAGAAATGGACCCCGGGCGCCTACTATACCGGCACGGTCTCAAGGCTCGCGCCGTTCGGCGCTTTCGTCACGCTCGGAGAGGGAGTGGACGGGCTTATCCATATATCCCAGCTGGGCGGAGACAGGCGGCTGCAGTCCCCCGACGAGGCGGTGACGGTGGGGCAGAGCATTGAGGTCCGCGTGGAATCCGTGGACCGGGCCAACAAGAAGATATCTCTGATACCGGCCGAAGTGGGCCGCGAGCGCGACGAGGACGAGGCCGCGGTCAAGAGCTACCGCTCCGGCGAAAACGCGGAGCCGCAGGGGCTCGGGACTTTCGGCGAGGCCCTTAAAGCCCAGATGGAAAGACAGGGGAAGGCCGCCCGCAGGACTATTTGAAGTATTCGGCGCCCAGCCGGTCGATGTAGAAGGTCCTGCTTCCGCGGACGACCTTCGCCGTTCCGCCTTCGAAGGGAGACGCCCGGTCGTATCTGAAAGGTATCGCTTCGTTCCCTGAGGCGTCCACGTATCCCCATTTCCCGTCGGTGATCCGCCGGACAGGGGCCAGGCCTTCCGCGAATGGCCCGCAGGCCGACCAGTTGAAACCCAGCTTTTCGCTCCCCTGCGCGTCGATATAGCCGCAGCGGTCCGGAGCCCCCTCCCGGCTCTCGGCCGGAGCGAGGCCGCCGCCGAGCGGGCCTATCCCGAAGAACTCCCTGGGTTTGAAGACCCGGGTCCCCAGGTTTATGAAGCCGTACCGCATCCGCAGGCGGGCCGAAGAGAAGCCCTCCCGGAAAGGCGAGGCTTCGTCGTAAACCGGCGGCACCGCCTCGGCGCCGGCCGGGTCGATGAAGCCGTAACGGCCGGCCGCCCTTACCCGGGCCAGTCCTTCGCTGAAAGGAAGGATCTCTTCGTAAGCCGTGGGGGAGAAGACGCCGGAGGCCGTATCCAGCAGGCCCCAGCGGCCGTCCTTCTTCGCGGCCGCCGGACCGTTCTCCGACAGAGTGAGTTCTTCATATTCGAAAGGTACGGAAACCGCGCCTATCCGGTTTATGCAGCCCCAGCGGCCTTTAAGTCTGACCGCGGCGAGGCCTCCGTGAAAATCACCCGCGGACTGGTACGCCGGCGGTATGACCTCGGTCCCGGAGGCGTCGATGAAGCCGTGCCGGCCTTTTTCGTCGACGACAGCGGCCAGGGCTTCGCTGAACGGCCTGGCCGAGTTGTAACGCGGCGGGACCAGGAGCTTCTTTTCCCGGTCGGAGTAGCCCCAGCGTCGGCCCTGCAGGAAAGGGACCGGCGGAGGTCCGGCGGGAGGAGCGGGCGGGGCGGCGTGAAGGGAGAGCAGCGACGCGATCAGTATGGCGTACAGGGTCATGCCCCCATATTACCACCTTTGCCGGACCGCCTTCAACGCCGGGCAATATTTGTATAATGGCTTTCCAGGAGAGAGCATGAACAAGAGGATAGCGGTATATCCGGGCAGTTTCGATCCGGTGACCTTTGGTCACCTGGACATCATTGACAGGGCTTCCAAGATATTCGACCGTCTCATCGTCAGCGTGTTCGTCAACAGCGCTAAGAAACCCATGTTCAGCGTCGCCGAGCGCGTGGCTATGCTGAAAGGTGCGCTGAAGAACAGGAAGAACGTGACGATAGACTGTTTCGAGGGGCTGCTGGTGGATTACGTCCGCCGGAAACGCACCAGGGTGGTGGTGCGGGGTCTGAGGGCCATCTCGGACCTGGAGTACGAATTCCAGGTCGCCGGTATAAATAGGACGCTTTATCGGGACATAGAGACCGTTTTCTTCATGCCGCGCCAGCGGTATTCCTATCTGTCCTCCAGTGTGGTGCGGGATATAGCCCACTTCGGAGGAGATGTTTCGATGATGGTGCCGCGAAACGTGGCGAAGGCGGTCGCGGAGAAGAAGCGGCTGGGTTCCTAGGCTCCCGCCGGGATTAGTTTTTTTTCACGAAAACGAATTCGTTGCAGCCGGTGTTGGAGAGCCGGAAGGAGGGCCGTTCATTCCTGCCGCAGGGCAGGATGGTCGGCGCGAGGGTAAGCTCGAAGCCGAGCTTCTCCACGAAGGCTTTTATTTCTTCGAAGCAGGCGTATTCGTAGGGATATCCGCCGAGCCAGTCCACCGCGTTGTAATAGAGGTTCATGCCGCGTTCCCTGAGGGCCGAGGGGTCGGTCCTGGACCTGCGCACGGCCGTGTAGAGGCCGAAGGTGAGGAGATAGGCGGCCAGGACGAGCGGGGCCAGGGCGGGGAAGCGATTGTAGAAGATCTTGACCTTTTCCCAGAACCTTGAGCCCGGGCCGTGGTTGTATATGGCTATGATGAAGGTGCCGCCGTCCTTTACGAGTCTGGCGGCGTTGCGGACCGCCGCGTACATGTCGCCGGTGTGGTGCAGGACGCCCCAGCTGTAGACGACGTCCCCGCCGCCTTCCAGTTTTTTAACGAGTTGTTCGTCCAGTATGCTGCCGTGGGAGATGTCCCAGTTGGGGTGTTTGGCCCTGAACTTTTCGCGGAGGAGGAGGGAGGCGTCGACGCTGTTGGGGTCCGCGTCGAAGCTTATGACCCTGGCCGCGCCCATTTCGAGGGCGGCGAGGGAGAAGAGGCCGCTTCCGCAGCCGATATCGACGAAGGTCTTGCCGGCTATTTCCGTTCCGAACTCTTTCAGTGAGGATACGGCGTCGAGGAGGGCTTTCTCGTCCGCCGAATTCCTGACGTAGTTCTTCCAGTTCCTGCCGAAGGAGAAGGTGGCCCTTGTAGTCACGATACTACATTATATTCAATTTCCCCGCCGCCGTGTCCGCCAGGCCCCGTGGACCCTGTCGTCCCTCGGCTGCTTATCCCGGGTTCGGAGTCCTGGCTGGGGTCTGGCTGTCAGCCCCAACTAGGGTCCGCGGGTCCTGTCAGGGGCCCGGAACGCGGAACCGGCGTCGGCCACACCGTGGCCGCGCCTGCGTTCCTCGGCCTCCGCGCTCCGTATGCTCGGCCTC
>JAKLEK010000008.1 GCA_022703115.1 Elusimicrobiota bacterium | reverse complement strand
CTGGCCGAACGGCTCACGGCCTTGCCGGCGGCGGCAAGCTCTCCGGTCTGGATATCGACCATGCGGGCCTCGGCCTCGATCTCCACTATCCTGTCGGTCTTTTCAGCGATCTTGACGCTGCGCCACTCGTCCTTCACGGAAATAGCGGTCACCGAACCCATTATCACGTATTTGGCGCCGAGCTGCCTGCCGACCTGCACGGCGGAATTAGCGTCGGTGAGGCCGGTCATGGCCAGCTTCAGTTCCGCGGCCACGGCCTCCATACGCTGTCTTTCCACCAGTCTTATCCTTTTTGTCTCGAAAAGCGCCGCGGTCAGCGCGGACTGGAGACCGGCCGTGCTGGACGCGTACTCAGGCTGCGGCGCGGAATAGACGAAAGGCATGACGCAGGCCAGCGGCCTTTGCTCGAAGGGGATGGAGGCGCAGCCGCAGAAAAGGAGCGGCAGAACCGGAAGGAACAGCTTCTTCATGATTTTCATTGTTTCTCCTGTCAGACGATTATAAAAAATATGACCGGCGGAAAGCCAGGAAGCCCGTCGCAGGACGGCGGCGCGGAGGGACGGGCCGTCACAGGCCGATGTCGGTTCGGAAATGCATGCCGTCGAATCTTATCTTTTTGACGGCGGCGTAGACTTTTTCCCTGGCTTCTTCAGGGGTAGCGGCCCTGCATGACACGGCCAGGACGCGGCCTCCGCAGGTCACGAACTTCCCGTCCGCTTTTCTGGTGCCGGAGTGGAAGACGAGAGCTCCTTCCGGCAGATCGTCCAGGCCGCTTATCTCCCGGCCTTTCTCGGGAGCGTCCGGATAGCCTCTGGCGCTCAGGACGACAGAAGCGCAGGCGCCGGAAGCCCCGGCTTTCTTACCCGCGAGCCGGCCTTCCGCGCAGGCCGAAAGAAGTTCCAGTATGTCCCCGTCCAGGAGCGGCAGCAGGCACTGGGTCTCCGGATCGCCCAGCCTTACGTTGAATTCCAGGACCTTAGGACCGGAGGGCGTCAGCATGATCCCTGCGTATATGACCCCGCGGAAAGGGATACCGTCCTTCTTTATCCCGGCTATGAACCTGTCCAGCACCTCGGTCCGCACGGTCTCCAGGACATTATCCTCCAGCCGCACCGGAGCCACCGCCCCCATGCCCCCGGTATTGGGTCCCTCGTTCCCGTCCCGGAGGCGCTTGTGATCGCGGGAGACCGGGAGCATCAGATACGAATTACCGTCGACCAGAGCCATTACGGACGCTTCCCGTCCGGTGAGATGCTCCTCCATAACCAGCTTGGAGCCGGAATAACCGAACATCCGCTTCTCCATGAGATCTTCCACGGCGCGCAGAGCTTCGCCCTCGTCGGCGCAGATCCGCACCCCTTTTCCGGCGGCGAGCCCGTCGGCCTTTATGACCAGCGGGTATTTCCTGTTCTCCTTTATCCTCTGTCTGGCGTACCCGGCCTCGTAGAGGACCTGGAACCCCGCCGTCGGCAGACCGTGTCGGGCCATGAATTCCTTCGCGAACTGTTTGGAAGCCTCCAGCATGGCCCCTTTCCGCGAAGGACCGAAGACTTTGATGCCGGCGGAAGCGAGCTCGTCCCCGAGCCCCCTGGCGAGAGGCTCCTCCGGACCGATGACCGCGAGATCTATCTTGTTCTCCAGGGCGTAGGCGAGTATCGCTCCGGAATCGGATTGTTCTATGGGCGGGCACACGGCCAGGCCGGCGATAGCGTCCGAACCGGGGATCGCGTGGAGTTTCCCGAGCCGCGGGCTCGCGGATATTTTCCAGGCCAGAGCGTGCTCCCGGCCGCCGCCGCCTATAAGCAATACGTTCATTATTCCCCCCTGCGAAAAACGCGAAGCGGCAAGAACGGAGCGTAAAGGGCCGGCGCGGAACTCGCCGCGGCCCTTTACTTCGCGCGCTTCACGTTCCTTCCGGCCGGATACCGGCCGGTGAAACAACCGGAACAGAAGCCCCTGTCGGTCCCGCCGCCGCATGCCGTGATGAGGCTGCCCAGCGAGAGATAGTGAAGTCCGTCCGCGCCTATGTACGCGCGTATGCGTTCCGGGGTCAGATCGTTGGCTATAAGCTCTTCCTTCGTCGGGGTATCTATCCCGTAATAACACGGGGAGACTATGGCGGGAGAGGCGATGGCCATATGCACGTTCCTGGCGCCGGCGCGCTTGAGACTGGCTATTATTTTCCTGGAAGTGGTGCCCCGGACCAGAGAGTCGTCTATGAGGATTATGGACTTGCCTTCGATAACGCCGCCGATCGGCGCCAGCTTGAGCTGCGCCGTGAATTCCCGCAGCGTCTGGTCCGGCTGTATGAAGGAGCGGCCGGTATAGTGATTGCGCATGAAGACGGCCTGATAAGGAATGCCGGACGCCCCGGCGAAACCTAGAGCGTAGGCCGTGCCGGAATCCGGCACCCCTGAAACGATGTCCGCCTTCACCCCTTTCATCTCCCGGGCGAGCATGGCGCCTATCTCGTTGCGCGTGAGCTGGACGGTCCTGCCGGCGACCACGGAATCCGGCCTGGCGAAATAGACCTGCTCGAATATGCAGCGGGTGAGCGGCGCGGGCCGGGAGAAGCGCCGGGACCTGACGGCGCCCTTCCTGACAACGACCATCTCTCCCGGCTCTATCTCCCTTATCGTCTTCCCGCCGACCACATCGATGGCGCATGTTTCCGAGGAAAAAAGATGCGACCGGCCCAGACGCCCGAGCACCAGGGGCCGGAATCCGTTCGGGTCGCGAACCGCGATCATGCCGCCCGGGGTCATGAAAAGGAAGGAATATGAGCCCTCAAGCAGCGGAAGGTTGCGGGCGATAGTGTCCTCGAGGGTCCTCCCCCGTCGCCGCGCCATCAAATGCACTATTATCTCGCTGTCGGCCGTCGACTGGAAGATGGCCCCGCTCCTCTGCAGGTCGGCCCGCAGCCTGGCCGCGTTGGTCAGGTTGCCGTTATGGGCCACCGCTAGCGGCCCGAGCGCCGAGTTGAAGAAGAGAGGCTGGGCGTTCTTGATGTCGCTGGAGCCGGCCGTGGAATACCTTATGTGCCCTATGGCGGCGTGGCCGGCGAGGGAGTCGAGCACATCCTTGGAGAAGATCTCGTTCACCAGGCCCATGGCGCTGTAAGGGACCAGGCGGGAACCGTCGTCCGCCACTATGCCCGCGCTCTCCTGCCCGCGGTGCTGGAGCGTGAAAAGCCCTATGAAAGCGAGCCGGGAAGCGTTCCTGTCGTCGGTAACTCCGAATATGCCGCACATGGTTCCGGTCCTTTTACCTTACGTATTCCACCGCGTTCCTGAAGAATTCGCGTCCCGCCGCAGCGGCTTCCCTGGAGGCGGGCCTGTCCGGACGCTGAAAAGGGAAGAAGCAGCGTTCCGGATGCGGCATAAGACCGAAGCAGGTCCCGGCCGGGTTCGTTATCCCGGCGATATCGCGCATGGACCCGTTCGGATTCTCCACGTAGGTCAGCGCGTGCAGGTCCGCTTTCAGCAGCCCTTCCAGGGCCTTACGGTCCTTCATGATGAACTTGCCCTCTCCGTGCGCTATCGGCAGTTCGATCTCGTCAGGCAGTCCCCTGGTGAATATGCAGGGACTCCGCTTGTTCACACGCAATCGGACCCACCTGGCCAGGAACCGCCCGCCGTCGTTCGCGTAAAGGGTGGACAGCTGCGCGCCGCGCCCGTTCTCCGGCAGGAAGCCGGTGCGGGCGAGTATCTGGAAACCGTTGCATATCCCGATGACCGGCCTTCCGCCCTTTATGAACCTCGCGAAATCCCCGGCCAGCTTCGCCATCTTCACCGCGAAGATCCTGCCTGCGGAAATATCGTCGCCGTAGGAAAAACCGCCGGGGAACGCCATGATATCGTAATCCATGACCTTTTTTTTGCCGGCGAGCAGTTCGTTTATATGGACCAGCCCGGCGTCCGCGCCCACATAGCGGAACGAGGTCATTGTCTCGATGTCGCAGTTGGTGCCGGTGCCGCGCAAAATTATCGCTTTCGGTCTTTTCATGTCTTGGTACCAGGATGCTACAGCAGCTCGCGCTTCCAATCGCTCTTCAGGACCAGGATGTCCTCTTTCAGAAGGCCGCGCCCGCCCAGTCCTGCCTCCAGTTCGGGCCTCTCCTGCACGGAGCCTATTCTCGCGACCGGCAGGCCTCCGGTCAGCCGCCGGAATTCGGTTTCCTTCTCCCTGCTTACTTCGACCACAATCCGGGAAGGGGACTCGCCGAATAGAAGTTCCAGCGCGGAAACGCCCTTCTCCGACGGAGCGGAGGACAGGTCCACCACGGCCCCGAAGCCGCCCGAGAACGACATCTCGGCCAGGGTCACGGCCAGGCCGCCCTGCGAGACGTCATGGGCGGCCAGTACGCAGCCGGCCTTTATGGCCCGGAGGAGGGCGCCATAGGTCCCGACGGCGGCTTTGATGTCCAGAGGGCACAGGTAGTTGTTGCGGGTATCGTGGACCTCGTTATAGACCGACCCGCCCATGCCTTTCCGGCTGACGCCGGCCAGGTACAGCGGGTTGCCGGCCCTTTTCAGGTCCATCGTGATGGCGCGGCGCACGTCCGCGACCGGCGCCACCGCGGAGATCAGCAAGGAAAGCGGGATCGGATGGTCCTTCCCGTACGCGTCCCTGGATTGGTTGTAGAAGCTGTCCTTCCCGGAGATAAAGGGCGCGCCGTAGCCCATGGCCGCGTCGTAACAGCCCTCCGCCGCCAGCACGAGAGAACCCATCACCTCGGGAGCGGCGGGGCTCGCCGCGCAGAAATTATCCAGCAGCGCGGTCCTGGATATTTCCGCGCCGACGCAAACGAGGTTGCGCACCGCTTCGTCAACGGAATACAGGGCCATCAGATAAGGGTCCAGCCTGCCTGCCGCCGGATTGAAACCGTGAGCGACGGCGAAGCCGGCGTGGTCGCGGACCGACCCGGTCGCGGCATGGGGCCATATCACGGCGGCGTCGCCCGGGCCGTCGCCGTACCTGCCCTGCAGAGGTTTTATGACGGTGCCGCCCTGCACCTCGTGATCGTACTGGGTTATTACCGAATGGCGGGAACAGATGTTAGGATGGGACAGGAGCTCCCGCAGCGCGCGGCCATGCGGCGCTCTGCTCGCGGGCGGGCGGCGCGAGATCCGGGGAGGTCGATGGACCGCGGCCTTCTCCACGCTGGGCACGCCGCCGTGCAGGAAATCCATGGGCAGATCGACCACGGTCTCGCTGTTGAAAGTGACCAGGAGGCGTTTGTCCCCGGTGAATTCTCCTAGCACGCAGTATTCGCAGTTCTCGGAGTTAAGTATGTCCTCCAGGGCGGGCATCTTCCCCGGCGAGACCGCCAGGATCATGCGCTCCTGGGACTCCGAGACCCAGATCTCCCAGGGTTCTATGCCGGTGTCCTTCAGTCTGGCGTTCTCCAGCCGTACGCGGGCCCCGGTTTCAGAACCGAGCTCGCCGATCGCCGAAGAGAAACCGCCGGCCCCGCAATCGGTCAGCGCACCGTAAAGACCGCGGTCCCGGGCGCGCATGATGACGTCCAGGACCTTCTTCTCGTTGATGGCGTGGCCGATCTGCACGGCCGAGGAGGACGTCTCCTCGTCGATATTAGCGGAGGAGAACGTGGCGCCGTGTATCCCGTCCCGGCCGGTGCGGCCGCCGATAGAGACGATCAGGTCCCCGGGGCGCACCTTTTTTTCTATCTTTTCCGCGGGAATGAGGCCGGCGCAGCCCACGTAGACCAGCGGGTTTAGAAGGTATCCGTCGTCGAAATAGATCCCGCCGGCGGCCGTAGGTATGCCCATCCTGTTGCCGTAGTCGCGGACCCCGTCCACCACCCCTCTGAATATGCGCTCCGCGCCGAGGGCGTTCTTAGGCAGCTTCTTCTTCGAATCCAGGCGGCCAAAGCAGAAATTGTCGGTGTTGAGCACCGGCTTGGCGCCGAGCCCCACACCGAGGATATCGCGTATCACGCCGCCGACGCCGGTCTCGGCGCCGCCGTAAGGTTCCACGGCGCAGGGATGATTGTGGGTCTCGGCCTTGAAAGCCAGCCCCCATTTTCCGTCCGAACCGAACTCGACTATGCCGGCGTTGTCCTTGAAGACCGAAAGGCACCAGGACCTGTCCAGTTCCCTGGTTGCGCGCACTATCGTTTCCTTGAACAGGTTGCGGTACTTCTTCACCTTCCTTCCGGAACGGAAACGGACCGGTCCGGAAAAGGTCTTATGCTTGCAGTGCTCGGACCAGGTCTGGGCGAGGGATTCCAGTTCGCCGCGGAACGGCTCACGGCCGGCCTTCCGGAAATAATCGCGCGCCTGGACCAGCTCTGCCGCGCTGAGCGACCAGCCGAAGGCCTTGTCCAGCCGGACGAGTTCCTTTTCGTTGAGGGACGTGAACCGGGAGAAAAGTTCTTCCATTGTATCCGCCGGAAAATCCGGACCCTACGCGATCGTAACGGTCTGCACTATCTCGTTGGCCAGGGTCCTGGCCACCACCGCCCGCAGTCTGGCCTGGTACGGGTCCGCGGCGGCCCCGCCGGCGGGCTTCCGCCGGCCCGGAGCGGCGAGGTAATACGCGCGGCCGAAGCGGACCCCGCGCGGGGCCAGGCCCAGGACGTCGTGGACCGCCTCCCTTACGCTCTCGCCCACCACGTCCGTCGCCGAACGTTTCAGCCAGACCTCTACGCGGTAGAAACCGTCCAGGCCCGGCCGACCCGAAAGAGAGCCTTTTTCAGTTATCGGGTCCGCTAGAAGGCCTGAAAGGAGGCGCTTGAAATGTCCGCGCGGCCAGGCCGCGTCGATGTTATAAAGGCGGGAAAGTTTCGCCGCCCCGACTTCCAGCCCGGCGCGGGAAAGCCTGTCGATCAGGCCCGCTTCCTCGTTCCCGGAATATCCGTCCCTGGTCCAGATCTCTATCAGCATCTCGTTCTCAGGAGGTCAGTTTTCTCAGCGCCTGCCCGTATATCTCGGAAGTTCGCGTAACAACCTCCGCCGGCAGCTGCGGCGGCGGCGAAGCTTTGTCCCAACCGGAACGTTCCAGCCAGTTGCGCACGTACTGCTTGTCGTAGCTTTCCGGGCTGGTCCCGGGCCTGTAGACGGCCGCGTCCCAGAACCTGGAGGAATCCGGGGTAAGGGCCTCGTCTATAAGGATCAGCTCCCCGTCCAGGAGACCGAACTCGAATTTGGTGTCCGCCAGAAGTATGCCTCTGGCGGCGCTGTATCCGGCGGCGAACCGGTAGAGCGCCAGGCTCTTGGCCTTTATCTCCTCCGCGAGAGCCGGACCGAGGGCGGAGACCATATCGCCGAAAGTGACGCTCTCATCATGCCCCTCGTCGGCCTTGCTGGTCGGGGTGAACAGCGGTTCGGGCAGTTTCTGGGCCTCCGTCAGTCCCGACGGAAGGGGGATCCCGCAGATCCCGCCGCTCTTCAGGTACTCCTTCCAGCCCGACCCGGTTATGTAGCCCCTCACCACGCACTCGAAATCAACGCGCTTGGTCCTGCGCACCAGCATGCTGCGGCCTTCCAGACTTACGCCGTCCGGTCCGTCGGAACCGGTCTCTGCGCGGACGATCTCCCTTATCTTCCCGGGGTCGGAGGCCACGACATGGTTCTTTACGATGTGCCGGGTCTTTTCGAACCAGAAGAGACTGATGCCCGTAAGGATCTCTCCCTTCCGAGGGATGGCGGTCGGCAGTACGAAATCGAAAGCGGATATCCTGTCGGTGGCCACTATGAGCAGGTGCTTGTCTCCGACCGAGTAGAGGTCGCGCACCTTGCCCCTGTGAACGAGCTCCAGACCTTTGATCTTATCCATCCGCGCCCTCCCCAGGTTCAGGACCAGGAACGCAACGATGCGGCGGTCAGAACGGCCGCGTAGAGGATCCAGCCGGCCTGAACGCACTTGTAGGCCCCGGCGAGCACCCTGAAATTGCTCCAGCTCTTGTCCCCCACCATTATAAGCTCCAGCTCGGGGTACTTGGAGAACAGCAGCTTAGTCGTCCGATGCTCGTTGGAATAAAGCCTGGCCAGCAGGAGATTGACCGCGAAAAGCGCGAGAGATGACATCACCCCGGAAGTAAGCGGACAGGCGGAACGGCCGGGGACCGTCAGCGCGAACCCGGCCGCGACGAAGTTAAGCGCTATTCCGAGGAGGACCAGCTGGTCCTGGAAACGGCTTATCCGGCGCAGATAGCTGTCGGCGAGGGTGACCGCGAACTTCCTGCTCGTTTCCTCTTTTTCGGTCATCCTCCTTAGAAGTTCGATGAGTATGTCCAGCATAAGCGTTCCTCCCTTCCCAGCCCGGAGCGGCCGTACGGCCTATTCCCACTCTATCGTGGCCGGCGGCTTGGACGTGATATCGTAGACGACCCTGTTCACGCCCCTTACCTCGCTGACGATGCGCGCGGAGATCCTCTGCAGCAGGCCGTCGGGGAGCCGCGACCAGTCCGCCGTCATCCCGTCCACCGAACTGACGCAGCGCACGGCCGCCACGTTCTCGTAAGATCTTTCGTCCCCCATCACGCCGACGGTCCTGGTCGGGAGAAGGACGCAGAAAGCCTGCCAGATCCTGTCGTACCAGCCGGCGGCCTGTATCTCTTCGCGCATGATAAGGTCCGCCTTGCCGAGTATGCCGAGCCTCTCCCGGGTGACCTCCCCGAGTACCCTTATGGCCAGGCCCGGTCCCGGGAACGGGTGCTGCATAAGTATATGTTCAGGTATCTTGAGGGTACGACCCAGCTCACGGACCTCGTCCTTGAAGAGGAAGCGCAGAGGCTCGACCAGCTCCATGCCCATTTTTTTGGGAAGGCCGCCCACGTTATGGTGGCTTTTGATGACTGCCGACGGGCCTTTCACGGAAACGGACTCGATCACGTCCGGGTAAAGGGTGCCCTGCACCAGGAAACGCGCGCCCTTGATCCGGCGCGCCTCACGCTCGAAGACCTCTATAAAGGTATGTCCTATTATCTTCCGTTTCTTTTCCGGCGAGGTGACCCCTTTGAGACGTCCCAGGAACGTCGCCGAGGCGTCCACTATCCTGAGATCGAAACGGAACCTGTCCCGGAACACTTTCTCCATGCGGTCCCTGTCGCCGTGGCGCAGCAGCCCGGTGTCCACGAAGATGCAGCGCAGGTTCCGTCCTATAGCCCGGTAAGCCAGAGCCGCGGCTACGGAGGAATCCACGCCTCCGGACAGCGCGCATATGGCCCGGGAATCCCCGACCTGCTCCTTTATCGCGGAAATGGTCGCGTCCAGGAAGGACGCCGGGGTCCACCTCTCGCGGTAGCCGCAGACGCCGCGCGCGAAATTCCTGAGGATGCGCTCGCCGTGCTCGGTATGGTATACCTCCGGATGGAACTGGACCGCGTAGAGCCTGCGCTCCGCGCTCTCGATCGCGGCCACCGGCACGTCCGGAGTTCCCGCGGTGACGCGGAAGCCGTCCGGGACGGTCTCGGCCTCGTCGCCATGGCTCATCCACACCCTGAACCCGCGCGGCGCGCCGGAGAAGAGGACCGACTCCCCGCGCGTCCTGAGCATGGACAGCCCGTACTCCCGCCTCAAAGCCCTGCGCACCCTGCCGCCCATGGCGAGCGTCATGAGCTGCATGCCGTAGCATATCCCGAGCACCGGAAGGCCAAGGGAAAGAACGGCCGGGTCAGGCATGGGAGCCTTGCGGTCGTAAACGCTGGAGGGACCGCCTGAAAGGATCAATCCCCTTGGATTTCGGGACAGTATATCCTCTACCGAAGCGTGAAAGGGGAGTATCTCGCAATAGACGCGCAGGCTGCGCAGTCGCCTGGCGATGAGCTGCGTGTACTGGCTGCCGAAATCAAGGATCAGTATCTGGTCCATGTTCCGAGCTGAAGCTGAGTTGACCGCCGCCGTTGGATAGATTCTAACAAATTATTCGGTGAAATTATTTTATTCTCTGCTCAAGCGAAACGGGCCGCTACTCGTTCAGCGCGTAGTTGGGAGTTTCCTTCGTGACCTTTACGTCGTGAACGTGGCTCTCCCTGAGCCCCGCCGGGGAGATGCGCACGAAACGGGCCTTTTTCCTCAGAGAGGCCAGATCGCGGCAACCGCAATATCCCAGACCGGAACGCAGGCCGCCGGAGAGCTGATGCACCACGTCAGCCACCTGTCCTTTATAAGCGACCTGTCCTTCGATCCCCTCCGGGACCAGCTTGTCCTTCTCCACTCCCTGCTGACCGTACCTGTCCCTGGACCCCGCGGCCATGGCCCCGACGGACCCCATGCCCCTGTAGGTCTTGTAACTGCGGCCCTGGTACAGGATGATGTCGCCGGGGGCCTCTTCGGTCCCGGCCAGCAGGGTCCCGAGCATGACGCAGTCCGCCCCCGCGGCTATGGCCTTGGTGATATCCCCGGAAAACTTTACCCCCCCGTCGGCTATGACCGGCACGCCGCTCTTCTCCGCGGCTCGGCGGCACTCGCTGACCGCGGTCAGTTGCGGAACGCCGACCCCGGAGATGATGCGCGTGGTACAGATGGACCCGGGCCCTATGCCGACCTTCACGGCGTCCGCGCCGGCCCTGATAAGGTCCCGCGCCCCCTCGTAAGTCGCCACGTTGCCCGCTATCACGTCCACGCCGCAGACGCGCTTGATCTTCTTCAGAGTGTTTATAACGGCCTCCGAATGGCCGTGCGCCGTATCCAGCGCGACCACGTCGGCGCCGGCTTTCACCAGCTCCCTGGCGCGCTCGACCCCGGCCTCTCCCACGCCGACCGCCCCGCCTACGCGAAGGCGGCCTGACCTGTCCTTGCACGCGGACGGGTATTGCTTGCTGTTCAGGATATCGCGGGTGGTTATCAGGCCTTTAAGACGGTTGTTCCGGTCCACCAGGGGCAGTTTCTCTATACGGTGTTCGTGAAGTATCTTCTCCGCCTCGGCCAGCGTAGTGCCGGTCCTGGCCACCACCAGTTTCCTGGTCATGGCCGTGGAGACCTTGCGGCCGAGGTCCCTGGCGAAACGCAGGTCCCGGTTGGTCAGTATGCCGGCAAGCCGCCCCCCCGAGATCACTACCAGGCCGGATATCCCGTGCTTGCGCATCAGCGCCAGGGCGTCTCCGAGCGTCTCGTCGGGCGAAACGGTGACCGGGCTGGTTATTACTCCGCTCTGGTTCTTCTTTACCCGCGCCACCTCCTGCGCCTGCTGCGGCACGGGCATGGCCCTGTGAATGATGCCCAGGCCGCCCTCGCGCGCCATGGCTATGGCCAGCGCGGATTCCGTGACCGTATCCATCGCGGCCGAGACCAGCGGGATATTGAGTTCGATAGAGCGGGTCAGCCTGGCCCGGATATCGGTCTCCCTGGGCAGCACTGCGGACCGGGCCGGAAGAAGGAGAACGTCGTCGAAGGTGAGACCTGCGGGAATGCTGTCCTGGAGCATGCTGGACACCTCTCTTCAAAAGGATACCGGAAAGCCCTGGTTCAGAGCGGAGCCGGCGCGAGCCGTCCCCTGCCGCGCGCCGACCGCACATACCCATTATATAAAATACTGGGGACCGCGCCCGAAAAAACCGCGCGCAGATATAATATAATCTCTACACCTATGGGAAAGGTCCTCTTATCGCTGGCCATACTCCTCGTCCCGGCGGCGGCCTGGCCGGCTTGGTGGGCGGAGAACGACTATTCGTTCGGCACCGGCCGCACGCAGCGGGAAGCCCTTGCGGTCTACACCAGGTTCTCCAGGTCGTTCATGGGAGGGGCCGGAGCCTCGTTCTACAAGAACGACGGACATGACCTGAGGAGAGTCTACGCCTTCCGCTCTCCGGTGACCTACTACGGCCGCGGTTTCATGCTGACCATGAAACCATTCATCTACCCCGCCTCCTCCGGCACCGGGTCCAGCGCAGGCGGGGCCAGGCTGCACGCCATGCTTCCGCTCAGGGACCCTTCGGACGACAACTACTTCAACCTTACCATAGGAGGCGCTGCGGCCCGCCAGAAAACCCCCGTGCTTTCCCCGACCTCGGCCTCGGGACCGGAAACTTTCTCGGAAACCGCTTTCGAGGCCCAGATCGAGAAAAGCTACTTCAAGCAGTTCTTTTTTCAGCTGTCCGCCGCGGGTTTCTCGAAATCCGGGATCTCCCGCAACTCCGATCCGGAACGGAAACCGGGCGCGGACGCCGTAAACCCGGTCATGGACCACGGCGAGCTGGCCTATACCGGCGCTTTCAGGCCCGTGACCTCCCTGCCGAAGTGGACGACCGGCATACAGTTCGCGCGCAACATGGCGCCGGCCTACGATAGCTATATTTACGCGGGATATAGTAGAATATCGTTCAGGAGTACCAGCGACGCCAATTCGTTCCTTGGGGGAATAAAGCTCAAACTGCACGGCAGTTCCTCCCTGGACCTGGCGTACAACCGTTACCGGATCAATGGCGAGAGCGGTGAGAATTATTATAAACTCGTAGTTCAGGTCCTTTTCAAATAAGCGGGAACAACAGATGATAATGCAGTCCCAAGAAAGCCTGGAGATGCTGGTGATGGTGTCCAGGCTTTTATCCTCCAAACTGGACATCTCGGAGCTTTTGCTGACCATCATGCGCCTCGCCTCCCGCGTCGTGGGGGCGGAGAGGGCGTCGCTGTACCTGCTGGACGAAAAGACCAAGGAACTTTATTTCGACGTGGCCTTGGGCCTGCCCGAAGACGTGCAGAAGATGCGGTTCAAGATCGGAGAGGGCATAGCCGGCACCTGCGCGAAGGAAGGCCGCTCCCTCATCATCAACGACGTGGCCAACGACCCGCGCCACGCCCGCAAGGTCGACAACAAGAGCGGTTTCGAAACGCGCTCGCTGCTGACCTGCCCGATGATAATAAAGGGCAAGGTGATCGGCGTAGTACAGGCGATCAACAAGACCGACGGGGATTTCCAGGAATCCGACAAGAACAATTTCGAGGCCTTCGCTTCCCAGGCGGCCATCGCCATAGAGAACTCAAGGCTGTTCTCCAGCGTTAAGGACGAGAAGCGCAAGCTGGAGATCATTTTCAGAAGGATAAAGGAAGGGGCCGTGCTGACCAGCCCGGAGGGCGAGATCATCCTGCTCAACCACTCGGCGAGGCTTTACCTGGAGCACGAGAAGTTCCAGTTCTCCACCATCGCCCAGGCCCTGGAGAACTTCTCGGTGAAACCGGAGCTCGAACAGGTCCTTAAGTCGGATGCCCCGGTCATACGCTTCGAGGTGATGCGGGAAAAACCCAAGAAACTGTATCTGGACGGCTCGGCCATAAGGCTGGGTACCGATGACAAGGAAGGCGGCTCCGAACTGGAAGGCTGGCTCTGGATACTTACCGACGTCACCGCGCAGAAGATAGAAGAGTGCATGGCGCGCAACTTCCTTTCCCTTATCTCCCACAAATTCAAAACTCCGCTGGCTTCGATAAACGGCTACTCCCAGATCCTGAACGATGAAGCCTCCTCCAAGGACCTCCCGGAGGTCATCAAGAAATCCGCGGCCACGATCATGGGACAGGGAGCCAAGCTGGCCACTCTGGTGGACAGCCTGCTAGATTTCGTGACCATAGACAGCCTGGACGAAACCGCGGTGAGCAAGACCGAGTTCGACATAGCCGAGGTCTTCAACGAGACCGTCGAGCTCATGAAAACCCGGTTCAGGGACCTGCCGTCCCTGACGTTCAAGGTCGTCATTCCCGAACCGCTGAAAATGAGCGCGGACAAGGCCCTGATCAAGAACGCCCTGAAGGACCTTGTGGATAACGCGGTAAAGTTCAATCAGAACAGGGACAAACTCGTCATCCTGTCGGCTCAGGCCAGGGACGGACGCGCGCTGATATCGGTAGGGGACAACGGCCCCGGCATTCCCGGCGAAGAGCTGGCGAACATCTTCAACAAGTTCTATCAGGTGGAAGCGTCGTTCACGGGCCAGGTGGAGGGATGGGGGCTCGGGCTGGCGCTTGTGAAGAAAGTGGCGGAAATGCACGGCGGAAGCGTCCACGCCAAGTCACAGCTTCAGAAAGGTTCGGCTTTCACCATCTCCCTGCCGCTCTAACCCTCATTACGCGTCGAATTCGCTCTTCCTGCCGATCACGGCCAGCTTCATCGCGGTCATTATCCTCGCCATCACAAGCACCGCCGGCCGGCCGATGAAGTACCTTCCACCGCGGAACACCAGCTGACCGTTATCGGTAAGCCTCTTTATCCGGGCCGACAGGATCTCCGCGCTCCCGTAACGGGCCAGCAGGCCCTCTTCACTGAGCCCGCCGCGGCTGAGGAAAAGTTCGCGCACCAGCCTTATGCGCCGCGCGGTCTCTCCGAGGTTCAGAAAATGGAAGTAGCAGTAACCGAAACAGCCGTACGCCAGCATATCCCCCGGCAGGGCGGGTGACAGGCCCGAGACCCATATCACCGGGACCGATCCGGCGGCGAAACCGGCGAAAACGGAACGCAGCAGCGGCATACCCGCTCGGGCGGCCGCCACCTGCAGGACGACGTTCGCGATAAGGCCCCAGACCGGCAGAAGCGCCCTGGATACGGTCATCCGCCTTTCCCCCTTCCCAGAAGAAATCTGTAGGACATGAAAAGCGCGGCGAACAGCCTTCCTTTAGCGGTCAGGCGGTAGAGCCCTCCGTCCTTCCGCGCGAGTTTGTCCAGGAGGAGGTCCCTGATCCTGGGCTTCACCATCCTGTCGTCGTTGAAATAACGCCGCAGGGCGTCCTCCTCCATCCCGTCCGGCCCCGCGCCCGCCACCGCCATGACTATCACCAGGGACGGGCTGTCGGCCTCCATGGCCGAGTAGGTTATCATGTATGAGAGGACCAGGGAGATATTGATGAGCGCCAGATGCAGGAAGTCCCCGGCGGTCTCCGGCGCGGGAAGCCCAAGCTCCGCGGCGAAGCGGCCGCCGCCGGCTTTAAGGAACGCCAGCGCCGCGGCCAGCACGGCGAACATTATCAGCAGCAGGACCTTGGTCTGCCGTTCCGGGACGCGGACGCGCCAAACGGCCATGTGAAGCAGAAAAGCCGCCAGGAAAGATCCCGCGCCCCATACGAGAGTGGACATATTGTGGACAGTCGGCCGCCGCTAGGCCAGCTTGTTGGCCGACACCAATTTACGCAGCTCGTTTATATCCGGCGGTATGACGAAAGGACGCCCCACTGATTTCATCGCGCTGGAGACGTCCTTGAGCCCGTTGCCGCTGATAAGCAGGACCACGGATTCGTTGTCCTTGACCCTGCCCTCTTTCACGGCCTTCTTCAGGCCGGCGTAAGTGGCCGCCGCGGCCGGCTCCGCGAATACGTTGGACCCTCTGGCCACCTCCGGTATCGCGGCCAGTATCTCGGCGTCGGTGACGGAAAGCGCGAAACCCTGGGATTCGCGGAGAGCGGTCAGCGCGGCCGTGCCGTCGCGCGGCATGCTGACCGAAATGCTGTCGGCCACCGTCTCGCCGGAGACCGGCTGTATATCTCCTCCGGATTCCAGGGCCCGCTTGATCGCGTCTGACTTTTCGGCCTGGACGGCTATCATCTGCGGCAGTTTCTCTATTATCCCGAGGCTGTGGAACTCGACGAAACCCTTCCATATGCCGCTTATGATGTTTCCGTCGCCTACGGAAACGAAGACCTTATCGGGGGTCTCCCATTTAAGCTGTTCGCAGATCTCGAAGGCGCAGGTCTTCTTCCCCTCGCGGGTGAACGGGTTCACTCCGGTGCTCCGGTTATACCAGCCGTATTCGGCGGAGGCCTTGAGGCAGAGATCGAAAGCGGAATCGTAAGTGCCTTTAACCATTATCACCACGGCGCCGAAGACCAGCAACTGGGCGACCTTGGGAGCGGGAGCGGTCTCGGGAACGAAGATCACGGTCTTAAGGTCCAGGCTTCCGGTCAGGCAGGCCAGAGAGGAGGCGGCGTTCCCGGTGGACGCGCAGGTCACCACTTTTTCCTTCAGCTCGCGCGCACGGGCCACCACCACCGCGCTGGCCCTGTCCTTGAAGGAAGCGCTTGGGTTCCTGCCGTCGTCCTTGATATAAAGGTTCGGCACGCCGGCCTCCGCGCCAAGCCTTTCGGCCCTGTAGAGCGGGGTCCAGCCCACCTGCACGGGAGGGATCATCTTGAATCCGGCCAGCGGCAGTATATCCATGTACCGCCACAGGGTGCGGTCCTGGTTGTTCTTCAGCACCTCGTAGTTAAGGCGCTTCTTTATCAGATTGTAGTCATATATCACCTGAAGGTTCCCGCCGCAGGAAGCGCAGGTGTATTTGACCTCCGAAAGCTTATGGTCTCGGCCGCAGTTGATGCATTGCAGGGTCTTGATCTTCTTCATAGCTCCCGGTTATCCGCGCACCACCGTGGTGCCGGCCTCGCCGCGCAGGGTCTCGTCGAAAAGGTCCGTCCTCGTAATGAAGGCCGCATGTCCGCCGCCCTTCAGGAACTCTATCACGGCCTTGACCTTCGGGCCCATGCTGCCGGGCGGGAACGGACAGGGCTTGCGGTCGTATATCTCTTCCAGTTCCGCCAGGGTGAGCCTGCGCAGGTCGACCTGGTCCGGCTTCTGATAATTGAGCTTGGCCCCGTCCTCTCCGGTGAAGATCGTGAGCGTGACCTCCACTTCCTCGCCGCGCGCCAGGGCGCGCTTGAGAAGCATATTGCCCAGCAGTGCGGAGGCGAGGTCCTTATCGATAACGGCTTCCACTCCGGTATACATCTTGAGCGGTTTGGCGCCGGGCTTGTGCTTTTTGGAGAAGCCCACTCCGTAGTTGCAGCGATAGGT